>CAZSTM010000086.1:0-10936 GCA_964609635.1 uncultured Gemmatimonadales bacterium | reverse complement strand
CGTGCAGCGGGCGGTCGTTGAAGCGGCCCGAATCCTTGCGGAACAGCCGCAGTTGAAGGTCCGGGTACTGGCCGCCGCGGAGCAAGGCTCTGCCGAAATAGTGGTTGCGCCGGGGCAGGCGGAAACCGCGGTGGGGTGTATTCTCATCCAGGTTTCGCACCTCGGCCGCCAGCTCCGGGGAGACCTCCTCATCCGCGTCCAGGCTCAGAATCCAGGGAGATGAAGCCTGTTCTATGGCGAAATTCTTCTGGCGGGCGTACCCCTCCCAGGGCTTGCTGAGAACCAGCGCTCCCAGCTCGCGGCAAATGTCCGCAGTCCGGTCGGTGCTGCCGCAGTCCACCACCACTGTCTCCGCGGACAAACTGCGGACCGATTCCAGCGCACGCCTTATGCTGCCTTCGGCATTGAAAGTGATAATCACCGTGGAGATTTTCAACATGTACCGTTACTCCGGTGGAGATTCATTGGCGTGCAGGCAAAGTCAAAGAATTTTTTTACTTATATATGTTTGACAATTTAGCTTGATGATGTTAAAATTCAAGTCAGTTCTTCGCCTGCCCTGCTTTCAGGTAAGGTTTGACTTTCCCCGTTCGCTTGTCTGACTTAAGAGCTTCTTCTCCAAAGGCCGCAAGAAGAGGATATCGAACGTGCTGGTCCAAGTACTGTATTATCTTTTTGCATCTATCTGCGTCATTGCGGCCTTCCTTACCATCACCCGTAAAAATCCCGTGATCAGCGCCGTCTGGCTGGTGGTCTGCCTGTTCTGCGTGGCGGGCATCTATGTGCTGCTGGGGGCCTATTTCGTGGCCGCCGTCCAGGTCATAGTCTATGCCGGTGCGGTGCTGATGCTGTTCCTGTTCGTGATCATGATGCTTAACCTGCGCACCGGCCTTGTCGGCCAGATGCGCAACCTGGGAATCAAGTTCCTCGGGGTCGGGATAGCCCTGCTGGTCTTCCTCCAGCTCCGCCTGGCGTTCAAGGGAGCCAAGCTGTTGACCGGCGCGAGCCTGGAGCCGGATTTCGGCGAGGCCTCGAGCCTGGGCAGGCTGCTGTTCAGCGAATATGTCTATCCCCTTGAGGTGATTGCGATTCTTCTGCTGGTGGCCATCGTGGGTGCCCTGGTGCTGACCGGAAAGGAGCGGACATGATCGAGTTAAACCAACTGCTGGTATTGTCCGCAGTCATTTTTCTTATGGGGATGGTGGGATTTATCATCCGGCGCAACATCCTGATTATGTTCATGTCGGTGGAGCTGATGCTTAACGCCGCCGGTATCGTGCTGGTGGCTTTCTCCAACAAGCTGGGACAGATGGACCCCCAGGTCATCGCCGTTTTCGTAATCGCCCTGGCTGCGGCCGAGGCCGCGGTGGGCCTGGCCATAATAGTCGCCCTGTTCCGCAAAAGTGAATCGATAAACATCGATGACATGAAACTGCTCAAGTGGTAGCTGCCCCGGCGGCTGGAGTCAATGATGCAAGAGAGTTTCTTACGCTGGATAGTTCTATTTCCCCTGCTGAGTTCGGGATTAATCGCAGCCCTCGGCCGAAAGCTGCCCCGGGCGGCGGTGGGCCTGGTGGCTTGCGGCGCGGTCGGAGCCTCGTTCGTTACCGGGCTGGTGGGCTATGCCCGGCTGGCCGCCCTGACGGATCACGGCCACGGTAAGCTGGCCCTCCTGAGCGACCACTTCTATACCTGGATAGCTCTGGGCAAGCTGGAAGTGGGCGTATCTTTCATCCTCGACCCGCTGAGCTCGGCGATGGTGCTGATGGTCGCCGGCGTAAGCCTGCTGATACACATCTATTCGATCGGCTACATGGCGCATGACAAGAGCTACTGGCGCTATTTCAGCTACCTGAACCTTTTTGTCTTTTTCATGCTGCTGCTGATCACCGCCGACAGTCTCCCCCTGATGTTTATCGGCTGGGAGGGGGTGGGTCTGTGCTCCTACCTGCTGATCGGCTTCTGGTTCGAGGACCCGGAAAAAGCCTATGCCGGCAAGAAAGCTTTTGTGGTAAACCGGATCGGCGATTTCGGTTTCCTGCTGGGTATTATCCTGCTTTTCTGGACTCTGGGGACAGTGGATTTCGGCCAGATCGCCCAAACCGCGCCGGAAAAGTTAATCATGGGCGGCACGGTGGCGACCCTGATCACCTTGCTGCTGTTTCTCGGCGCCGTAGGAAAAAGCGCCCAGATTCCGCTCTATGTCTGGCTGCCGGATGCCATGGCCGGCCCGACACCGGTCAGCGCGCTGATCCACGCGGCTACCATGGTCACCGCCGGGGTGTACATGATCGTGCGGCTCAACGTGCTCTTCCTGATGGCGCCGCTGACCATGGCCGTAGTCGCCACAGTCGGCGTGGGCACGGCAATCTACGCGGCGAGTATCGGCCTGGTGCAGAACGACATCAAGAAGGTGCTGGCCTACTCCACCATCAGCCAGCTCGGCTACATGTTCCTGGCGGTGGGTGTGGGCGCTTTCAGCGCCGGGATATTCCACCTGATAACCCATTCCTTTTTCAAGGCCCTGTTGTTCCTGGGCGCCGGCAGCGTGATCCATGCCATGAACGGCAAGCAGGACATCCGCGACATGGGCGGCCTGCGGGCCGGGTTGCCGGTTACTTACTGGACTTTTTTGATCGCCACCCTGGCTATCTCGGGTGTGCCGGGTCTTTCAGGCTTTTTCTCCAAGGATGAAATCCTCTGGAAGGCTTTCAGCAGCGCCCAGGGAAGCTGGATGCTCTGGGTGGTCGGATTCCTGGCCGCGGGCTTGACCGCTTTCTATATGTTCCGTCTGGTGTTCCTGACCTTTTTCGGCGAGTGCCGGGCGGATGAAAAAACCAAGGCACACCTTCACGAGTCGCCCAAAGTTATGACCATCCCGCTGGTGATCCTGGCCGTACTGGCGATTTTCGGCGGGCTCTGGGGAGTGCCCGAGGTGCTGGGCGGTGCCAACCGCCTCCACCACTGGCTTGCCCCGGTGCTGGGCAATGAGAACGGTACTTTCCAGTTCGATGCGCCCCATTATTCCCATTCGCTGGAATATCTCCTGATGGCTCTTTCGGTGGGCGTGGCGGCTGTGGGTATCTATGTTGCCTGGATTTTCTACATCCGGAAGCCGGAGGTCGCCCCGAGTCTGGCCGACCGCATGAAAATCAGCTACCAGGTGCTGCTCAACAAATACTATGTGGATGAGATCTACAACATATTCATCGTGCAGCCGATAAAGCTCGGCTCAACTTATTTGCTGTGGAAGTTTTTCGATGACGGCCTGATCGACGGCACGGTGAATCTTACCGGCCGAATGGTGCGCGGCCTCGGCCGGCTTGCCGCCCGTTTTCAGACCGGATACGCCCAAGTTTACGCAATCAGTTTTCTGCTGGGAGTGGCCCTTATCCTGGGTTCGCTCCTCTGGTGAGAAAACTTGCTGTTTCAGAATATAAAAGAAGACAATAAGACACAAAGGAAGTGATAAAGAGACAGAGTGACATAGTGAAAAAGGGATGGGAGGATGGGTACTTTGTTCCGTGTTGCGCGTAAAGTAAGCGCAAGTGTGTCGCGCATTCGCGCGGATGTGTCGTGCTGCGCAAGAATCTACGCCATGGGCGTTCATGGCTCCGGTTCGCTGCATTTCGGTTCGGCTGTGCCTTTGTCACTTTATATTTTCATCTAAACTATTAATAGCCGCTGGAGCGGCCACAACGTAGCATGAAAATCCCTGGAATATTATTTAGCGGGCACAGCGCGCTGTGCCCCTACAACTTAATTATTTTTCCATTAGTTATAAATTAATCTGTCTAATCTGTGTAATCTGCGGATAATAAATCACTGGATTTTCATTTAAAGAGTATTGATTCACCTTGAATGGCTGTATGACATTTCTTTTAACGGGAAATAGTTAAAATTGTTCTGGAATGAGATCTGCCAATCCCCTCTGCTGACCCTGGTGGTCTTCGTGCCGCTGGCGGGCATACTGCTGCTGGTGCCGGTTTCCTCCCGCAACCACGGCTTGATGCGCCGGCTGGCCCTGGCGGTCATGTTGGTCGACTTCGCGGTGAGCCTGGGGGTGCTGGCCGGTTTCGAGACCGGCTGCGACGGCATGCAGTTCGCGGTTAAGGTGCCCTGGATCGAAAGATACGGTATCTGCTACCACCTGGGGATAGATGGGATAAGCCTCTTCCTGGTGCTGCTGACCACCTTCCTGGGGCCGGTAGTGGTTTTGAGCACCTGGACCGCAATAACCGAAAAAGTTAAAAGCTTTATGATCCTGCTTCTGCTGCTCCAGTGCGGTATGCTGGGTGCTTTTGTCAGTCTCGACATGGTGCTGTTCTATGTATTCTGGGAGGTGATGCTCGTCCCGATGTACCTGTTGATCGGGGTATGGGGTCATGAAAAACGGATTTACGCGGCTTTGAAATTCGTTCTCTATACCGTGCTGGGCAGCCTGTTGATGCTGGTGGGATTCATCTATCTCTTCCGGGTCGGCGGCAGCACGGACCTGCTGGTGCTTTACGGTAAGGATGTCCCGATCAAAGCCCAGTACCTGCTATTCCTTTCTTTCGCTTTGGCCTTTGCCATCAAGGTGCCGATGTTCCCGTTCCACACCTGGCTGCCGGATGCCCACGTGGAGGCGCCCACTGCGGGAAGTGTGGTTCTGGCGGCCGTGCTGTTGAAAATGGGCACCTATGGTTTCCTGCGTTTCGCCATGCCCCTTTTCCCGGTGGCCAGCGAGTTTTTCGCCCCGTACATCTGCGTGCTGGCGGTGATCGGGATCATTTACGGGGCGCTGGTGGCCATGGTACAGCCGGATTTAAAAAAGCTGGTGGCCTATTCGAGTATCAGCCACCTGGGCTTTGTCATGCTGGGTTTATACGCACTGGGCGGGGACGGCGGAGGAGGAATCTATGGTATCTCGGGCGGCATCTACCAGATGCTTAACCACGGTATCTCCACCGGGGCGCTGTTTCTGATTGTCGGCATCCTCTACGAACGTAGACACACCCGCCTGATCGAGCAGTTCGGGGGCTTGAGCGCCAGGGTACCGATTCTGGCATTTTTCTTCATGGTGGCCACTCTCAGCTCTATCGGCCTGCCCGGGCTGAACGGTTTTGTGGGCGAGTTTTTGATCCTGCTAGGGGTCTATGGCGGGCCTCACAGCGGATTCGTATTCTTCGCCGCCAGTGGAGTCGTCCTTTCGGCCGTTTATATGCTCTGGATGTTCAGGCGGGTGATGTTCGGCAAGCTGGACCGCCCGGAAAACGAATCAATGAAAGACTTGAGTGTAAGAGAAGTGCTGGTTCTTCTGCCGCTTACCGTGATGATGTTCGTTATGGGGCTTTTCCCCGGCATGTTCCTGGACCGCATCCAGCCCTCGGTGGAAAAATTTATCAGCAGCTATCAGCAGAAAGTCGCAGCCGCCGAGCAGAAGACAGAACCATTTAAGGACCCTTTAACCTCGGCTGTCCGTTTCATTGGAGATGAAGATTCTCAGAGAGAATAAAAAACTTTAAATGTTATAACTTAGTGACCTGGTAGTTTTACGAATATTTCAGTCTTGTTCTTTCATTCTGTATTCTGACTCCTGACTCCTGAATTCTGTTTTTTTATTACTTTGTGCCTTTGCCACTTTGTCACTTTGTCACTTTGTCACTTTTTGTTAGTCACTTTGTTCCTTAGACTAAGCCATGCCACTAATTGACTGGAATCCGATTTTTCCCCTGTTGACCGTGGTGACCACCGCCGGTTTTATCATGATTCTGGGGATGATCAGCCGCGTCGGACAGATCAATCGCGGTATCGAACAGACCGCGGCCCTGTTGGGCGTTCTGGGGCTGTCCTTAAGCGCCTGCATGACAGCCTGGCAGTGGCACAATTTCCCCCTGGGTTTCGATCCCGGCTCTTTCAACTCTCTGCTGCGAGTGGACCGCTTTGCTCTCTTTTTCAACCTCCTGCTGGCCGGCGGCGCCATCCTCAGTATATTGTTGTCCGCCAGGCTGACCGAGGGATTTAAATCTTTCACCTGCGAGTACTACGCCCTGCTGGTGCTGGCCACTTTCGGCATGATGGTGATGGTCTCCACCACGGACCTGGTGGTGATGCTGGTAGGGTTGGAAACTATGAGCCTGGCGGTATATGTGCTGGTGGGTATCCGGCGGGAAGACCGGCGCGGCTCCGAGGCGGCGCTGAAATATTTCCTGATCGGGGCTTTCGCTTCCGGCTTTTTGATCTACGGGATCGCGCTGACCTACGGCTTGGCCGAAAGCACCCGGATGGAGCAGCTGGCCTGGATGCTTTCCGGCGGCGGGCCGATTGCCGGTGCCGACAAGATGGCGCTTGTCGCTGTCGGGCTGGTGCTGGTGGGCTTGTTTTTCAAGATTTCCGCGGTACCGTTCCACATGTGGGTGCCGGATGCTTACGAGGGCGCGCCCCTGCCGATAACCGCCTTCATGGCGGTGGCGGTCAAAGCGGCGGCTTTTGCGGTGCTTGCCCGCCTGCTGGTACTGGGCTTCCAGCCGCTGGCTCAGCATTGGCTGCCTATACTCTGCGCCCTGGCCGTGGTCACTATGTGCCTGGGCAACCTGGCGGCTATCTTCCAGACCAGCATCAAGCGCATGCTGGCTTACAGCAGTATCGCCCACGCCGGTTACCTGCTGGTGGCCCTGGCCAGCCTGAGCCCGGAGCCGGGCATCGAGGGCCAGGCGCAGGTGCTGCTTTCGATGATGTATTACCTGGTGGTTTACACCCTGATGAATGTCGGCGCCTTCGGAGTCCTGGTTTACCTCGAACGTTCAGGCGACCCTATGGAAACCCTCGAACAGGTTCGCGGAACCGGCTACCGGTATCCGCTCCTGGGCGCGGCCATGGCTGTTTTCATGTTTTCTCTGGCCGGTATCCCGCCCACCGGCGGGTTCATGGGCAAGTTCTACATCTTTACCGCGGCCATAGACCGTGGCCTGGTCTGGCTGGCCGTAATCGGGGTCTTGAACAGCGCGGTCAGTGTTTACTACTACCTGCGGGTCACGGTACAGATGTACATGCGCGAAAGTGAAAAAACCCTCCCGGAGATCCCCATCTGTGCTCCCCTGATGCTCGCACTTGCAGTGTGTGTCCTGGGTATCTTTTACCTGGGTATCAGCCCGGCCGCCCTGCTCGATGCCGCCGGGCGGGCGGTCGAGCAAACCGCAAGTTTGATCACAGCGAGATAACCGTCTTTTGCATACCACGGTCTCGGGACTCGTCGGGCCGTTCTTCCTGAGGTTAGATAAAAAGGAACCTTAAACATTGAGAGGAAGTTTGTGGAGTGCCCCTGGTGCGCAATGGAAATAGATCGGGGCCTTAGCGAATGCCCCTATTGCAAGAACCCGGTGACAGTCGGCTCGAAGGGCCGGAACACGGCGTTCAAGATACTCGCCGTGCTGGCCCTGGTGGGAGTTATAGGCCTGCTGCTCGGAAACGTTCTACCTGGCCTTCTTCGCTATCTCTTTTCTCACTGACCAGCACGACCGGCTCCTCCCGGTCGTAATCGGTCTCATCCACCATCCGCTTCTCATACCAGTTCGCCAGGCGGTCGCCGTACCGTCCGGTGAAAATACTGCCTGCCAGGTCTGAGAGCTCACGCAAAAAATCCAGTTTCTCCGGGCGGCCGGACCAGTGTTCCTCTAAAATACCCCTGTCCACGCAGATGAATACCCTGTTCAGAGCGAAAACTGTCAGCACAAAATCTTCCAGCAAGCCGGCCGGCCCGATAGCCGCCTCGGGCAGCAGGTCCAGCGGGCTTACCAGGTAGGCCAGGATAATTCCCACCTTTATGCGCAGGTGCCTGGGTACCCTGTGGTCGAGCAGCACGCGGCCCAGCAGCACGATAACATCCGGTACCAGCATGACAAACTCGGCAAAGTTCTTGAGGCGCAGTCCCAGTTTTCCGTCGGTCCAGCCCAGCAGCCTGATTTTCAGCGAATCGTAAAAACGACCGGACCCTTCGCCCCTGTTCAACTCATCATCCGGCATTGAGTTACCCCTTTTGTAATGTATTTGGCTTCAGCTGACTCGAGTTGAAATTCCGGCCTGAGACAGTAGTCCCGGGGCCGTGAAATGAACGTTAGATGATCATCACTTTTTAATTTAATACACAAGATCGCGACGGGCAAGACAGAGACTCACCCCTACGGCAGGATCGCCTCGCCGACGTGAGCCCTCCCACCAACCCACCCGGAGAATATGCAAACAGGGCAAAAGAGCGGGGCCGTTGACTTTTGTCAAAAAAAAATTTAGTATAAAATATTACAATCTGTAAACCCCGGCGGAAAAATCTCGGTTTCGAGGATGCGTAAATGAAACTCGGTTGAGGATTTCTTATGCGCTGTTCACGGCTTGCCCTTCTTGCTCTCCTTTTTTCCCCCTCCTTTTCAGCTTTCCAGCAAGGCTTGCCGGCCGCTAAGGACCGGGCGGGTTTCGAAAACCGGGTAAAAGAATTACTCGCGGGTAAGGAATTGTACTTACGGGAGAGAGTCAACAGTTCTCCCAAGGTATATTTTGCGATAACCGACAGTTCGGAAATCTTCTTCGTTCATGAGGAAGGACGTCTCGTTAACCTGTGGCAAAAGGTCAAGGTACGGATAACCGGGGTAGAATACCACAGGACACAAAAGCGCGTAAGGGTGAAATTTAAACACCACAAGCTGGGCAAGGGCGCTATCGACTTTTACTGGGTCAAGGAGGCCGCGCCCACCGTGGAAAGCATGAAAGAAATGATCCGGATGGCTTTCTGCGAAACGGAACAGGATGACCATATCATCCTCTACGTGGGTAACCGCAAGAGCAAGCAGCTCCATTTCATCGGCTGCAACCACCTGCCGGAATTTCCGCTGCAGGAGCGCTTTTCCAGGCTCGATGCGGCTGTAGACCGGGGCTACGGCATGTGCAACCTCTGTTTCAGCCGGAATATCCTGCTCAAGGACCTGGACCTGGAGATGTACCTGTCATCGCTGATAACCACGCGAATGCTCTCCAATTCCAGAGTCAATGTCAATGATTCTATCAACGATCTGGTCCGGCGTGCCGGGGAGAAAGTGCTCAACAACTGGCCCACCGCCCTGAGAGGGTATAAATACAGGTTTGCAGTCCTGGACGACAAAACGGTCAATGCCTGCGCCGCTCCCGGGGGGAGGATCTATATCAATAACGGTTTGCTCGAGGCGATCGAGACCGAAAACGAGCTGATCGGTATAATGGCGCATGAAATAGCGCACGTGGAACGCAGGCACGGCCTGAGAAGATTCCGTAAGGGGAAATCCCTGGCATTCTGGACCAAACTGGCTGCCTTGGCTGCAGATGTGGGAATCAGTATGTCCGGCAGCAAAACCGCACAGGATATAGCCGACTTGTACTCCGACATGATTGAGGAGGCAACCAGGCTGGCCCACGAGATTGTACTGTCGGGATACTCCCGGGATTACGAATGCGAAGCGGACTTTTACGCCATCGCTTTCATGAACACCATGGGGGACCGGCGTTCTTACGGCAATATGATGAGAAAATTACAGTATCAATCGAATGTTCGCGGCAGCATCTGGCAAACCGGCAAGGTGTTTTCTTCACATCCGGATATCGACCAGAGGATTCAGTTCGCCGACAACGCCGAAGTAAGTATCTTCTCGGCCAACACGGGTTTTATCGGCTACAGCAGCTCGGCCCAAAAAGTGGCCGAGGTCCGCTTCGAAGCCCAGTGCGCCACCCGGGCTCAACTGCCCGTTCCAAAGGAGGAGACCCTGATATCGAACTGGAAGGAGCCGGGTTTCCAGCGCTATGAAACTGTCGCTATGTACAAGCTCTTTGCCACTATAAGCACCACGGAGGAAATCAAAAAGGCCAGGAAGATAAAGGAGATAAAGGTTGTCTCCGGCGGCAAGGTGCGTAAACTCGACAACCGGGAAGACACCACGGTTTCCCCCCTGCATGAAGTCGGCTGCACCTTTGAGAGCGACTCGGGAGAGCTGCTAGGCGAAATCGACGGGATAGATTTGAAGCTCGATAACGTGGCCTACTGGGAAAAAATGTGAATCATTCCCCTCTTGAGAGGGGTGCCTGCGGTAAGCAGGCGGGGTGTGGCTCGTAAGCAGATGCGTAACGAGCGGAGCGGATGCCGTGTCCAGGCAGGGTGTGTAAGTCCCCTCTTGAGAGGGGTGCCTGCGGTAAGCAGGCGGGGTGTGTAATTGAAAGTCTACTACAATCCAAAACTGAAAATACTCCCCGAAAACTAAGGCACGATACCACATTATCAGAAGTGTTGTTATGGCAACATTTAAAAAACAAACAAATGATGGGTTACGACTTTCATCGTCAAAAGCCGATTGACGAATATATTGTAGATTTCTTTTGCCCCAGGTTGAAACTGATTATAGAGATTGATGGTGAAAGCCATAGTGAAAAATTTGAAGAAGACAGGACAAGACAGAAAAAATTAGAAACAATAGGTTTTTATTTCTTACGATTTTGGGATTCCGAGATAAAACAGAACTTGGAGGGTGTGCTTTTAGCTATTAAAGACTGGATCGAGAAGCATGAAAAATAACACACCCCTAAATCCCCTCTTTTTAGAGGGGACTTAGGCTTCTGCGATATTTGCAACTTATTGCGTGACAGTATATTATGATAAATAGATATTGGGTTTTCCCTCCGGCAGTGTTATATTGTAACATCTCACAAATGGTACACTTACAACAACTAACCGGAGGAAAAACCGTGCAAAATTATCAACTGTCACTTTTCTATGATCTGCAATACTTGATTCAGAAATCAAGTTTTCATCGCAAATATTACTTGCTTTTCCAAGCTCTGCCGGAACCTGAGTTTACCGACAGGAATATAGATGTCGGCTGCACAGGGTATTCTAACCATGCCATGTTGAGAGCTTTTATTGTCAAGCATCTCGAACAGATCA
>CAZSTM010000085.1:0-10940 GCA_964609635.1 uncultured Gemmatimonadales bacterium | reverse complement strand
CTGCTGTTCCTGCGCGAACCGGCCTTGAGCTGGCAGCCAGGCTGCACCGGCAGTGGTAATTGTTTTGCGGCGTGCCGCCTAAGATATTAATTCTCGCTTAGTTGTCACGCTTCTCTTGACTTTTGAGCCGTAATGTTACAGTATTTATAGGATAATATCCGAGTAAAGACCGAAAAGGAAAAATCACCCAAAAGACTCACCTTTTGGGTATCTGATCTCTTAATTTTATAGCACTTGGCGAATTGCCCGGCTCGGGTCGGGATTTTGCCTCTAGGATTATTCTTGATGCAAATGCATGTCGATCATTTAGTTCCAGGCATGGAACTGGAGAGTGATGTCCGGCTGAAAGCCGGAAGTTTCCTGATTACACGTAAAGAGTTACCGGACGGCAAACTCGATGAGAAGGTGATCGATTCCATCCGCAGATTTTCCGGCCAGTTGGCTCCTGTTCAACACCGGGTGAGTATAAAAGCGAATGAGGCAACCTACACCCACATTCGCTCAATCCTGGAAAAGGACATATCCAGTATAACCGAATTCATAGAGTCCGGTAAGGAATACCCCAATTTCCTTCAGGATGTCGAGCTGCGCGAAAAAGTGCTGCGGGTGGTGGAGAAACTGATCTCCAACCCGGATATCATCCGCAGCATATACGAATTCAAGATCAGCTCGGAAACCAACGACCTGACGATTAAGCAACTTCTCGAAAACAGCATCCGCACCGCCATGCTGGTTATCGCAGTGGGCCTGAAACTTCGCTGGTCGATCATCGCGCTGGTTAACGTGGGTATGGCGGCTGTCCTTCACGACATGGGAATCATTCGCACTGAAAGCTACCCGGCCCTCCAGAAGCTCGACGACATGTTACCCAATGAGCTCGAGGAATTTATCAAGGAACACCAGGGCCACAGTGCAAATGTATTCAGCGAACAAAAGTTGACCATGCTGCCGTTTACCAGGGACGAAATCCAGCATGTCATCTCAAATCACCATCGACCCGAATTCAAGGACAACCGGCACAAGACCACCATGCTGCTTTATTTCGCCGAGCTGGTGGACGAGATGATCTCGCCGCTGCCTCACAAGGTGCGTTACAATTTCACCCAGCCTCAGATCAAAGTGATCGGCGAGAGGTTTACCCGCCGCACCGGCCTGATTAATGTGCTGTTGGGGCTGATCAAGCTGTTCAGGGGTGACGGGCTGTGCTGGGATATAGTTCGCAGCCTGGTGGAGATTTTCTCCATGCACGAGCTGCTGGTCGAGGGTTATGAGGAAAAACTGAAAGAGGTTATCGATTTTTGTCCGTTCAAATGCGCGGTGGCATATCCTCATGTCGGCGGAAACACTTTGCCGCGAACTGTCTACTGTAAAAACAGCAATGAGGAGGATTTTTCCTGCGATCATATGGGACAGGTGCGGATCGAGATCTACTTCGGGTCTGGAAAGGTCAAGGCCTACAATAAGTGCTCCACCCTGACCAACAAATTGCATGAACTGAACAAGTCCGGCAAGGAAGATCAAGGCCTGAAAGTCGGGGATAAAGCCGAAGAGCCTGAGGAAAAACAGGAAGCCGCAAAAGTTAAAAAGAAGGATAAAGTCGTAAAAGAAACACCAGAAGATCAGAAAATTTAAGCTCCTGATCACAATTTAATCGAAAAGAATTCCTCGGAGCTTTGCTGCGCGGATCGTCAATTTTAAGGAATTTCTTTATTTCAAGCCGGGAACCGGTGCTTCTCGAAGGTAATGCCCGCCTTTTTCGCGAATCTCCAACCATTATCTTGTTATCGTTTTCCTCCACGATTTGCATCTGGTATTTGGGGGACACTCGCCGCCACTCAGGAGCACGGATTGATTTTATGTCGTTGTAATTGAGCAAGGTTGTTTTTATATTAATCCAGTCCTTCTGTTTGCGCTCTCGGCGTTTTTAAGATTCTTTGCCCTTAAGGAGCCTCTCCGGTGAAATCGGCCTTCATTCTGGGAACCCGTCCGGAAATAATAAAGCTCTCCCCGTTGATTCGAGCTATGCTCAAGTCGGGATCGGCTTTTGAGATCATCCATACCAACCAGCATTACCTGCCGGAGCTGGACAGAGTTTTTTTCGAGCAGCTGGAGCTTCCCCCGCCGGATTTCAACCTCGGGGTAGGGCACGGCAGCCACGGGGAGCAAATCGGGCGGATGCTCCAGGGATTGGACCCCGTGCTGAGTACTCAGAAGCCGGATGTGGTCTTCGTCCAGGGCGATACCAATACCGTGCTGGCAGGCGCCTTGATGGCCCACCGCCTGTTTATTCCGGTAGCTCATGTGGAGGCGGGATTGCGCAGCTACGACCGGCGGATGCCCGAGGAAACCAACCGGATTCTTGCCGACCGTCTCTCCGACTACCTGCTGGCCCCGACCGAAAAAGCAGCAGAGATACTGATTGCGGAAGGATTTGATAAGAACCGCATTCATGTTACCGGCAACACCGTGGTCGATGCCCTGCGCCAGGCGGCCGGCTTGAGTGAGAGCCTGCCCCCGGTCGAGGAGCGCTGGAAAGTGGAAAGCGGAAAATTCATTCTGGTCACCCTTCACCGGCCGGAGAATGTGGATTTCGCTCAAATACTGGCAGGTCTGGTTGACGCTCTCGACAAGATCGCCCGAAAACTCGAAATGCCCCTGCTTTTCCCTGTTCATCCCCGCACGGCTATCAGGCTGGAAGAATTCGGGATAACCCTGCCCGATACTATCAGTTGCCTGGAAGCTCTGGATTTCCTGGGTTTCGTACAGCTGGAGAAAAACTCATGTCTGGTGATTACCGACTCGGGAGGGGTGCAGGAAGAGGCTTGCATCCTCGGGGTTCCCTGCGTGACCGCCAGGCTGAAAACCGAACGGCCGGAGACTGTCGAGGTGGGGGCCAATATGGTGGCCGGCACCGAGAGCGAAAAAATTGTTGCCGCCGCGGTTGAAATGATTGATCGTCCCGCCTGCTGGGCCAATCCTTTCGGTGATGGGCACGCCGGGGAGAGGATAATTGAAATCGTCACGGCTTAGTCGCCTCATTTCCGCTCTCGGGCGCAGAAGGGGTCGATTGATTACCGGGCTGGTTTACACGTTCTGCCCCGGAGCTTTCACCCGGCGTTTCTACCTCGAACAAGGCAGATCTTGCGGAGGGCGGCTCGCCGAGGGCCGGGGAGTGCTGAACATCTCATTCGATGTCGACTATCCGGAAGATGTTGAAGCGCTCGGAACCCTCTGCGATATCTTGGCCGAATTGGGCCTGGTCGCCTCATTTGCGGTCATCGGCAAGTGGGTCGAGAATTACCCGAACGAACATCGGCTGCTGGTCGAGGCGGGCCATGAAATCCTCAACCATACCTATACCCACCCGGATAACGAGCTTCTTCACCCCCATGAGCGTTTCGACAGCCTTAGCCCCGCCGATCAGAAAGAACAGATAAAGCGCTGTCACCAGGTTTGCCAGGATGTGCTGGGAGTGAGTCCCGCCGGGTTTCGCGCGCCGCATTTCGGCAGGGTGGCAGGACGGGATTTTTACACTGCGCTCTCGGAGATGGATTACCGTTACTCGAGTTCGGTGATCGCGGTGGACAGCCCCGAGTTCGGCCTGCCTTTCCGAACCTCGCAAGGTATCTGGGAGTTCCCGGTAAGCTGTTGTCCCAGGCACCCGTTTACCGTGCTGGATACCTGGCACGCCTTGCGGAAAGAAAAAGCGCGGCACACCGGTCCCGGCAGGTTCGCCGGCCTGATCTCGGAGGCCGCAGCGCAGGCGAGCGGCAGGGGCGGTTATCTCAACCTCTACCTGGACCCGCGGGATGTGGTTGAATTCGAGGAAGCCCGCAGAGGGCTCGAACGTTTGAAGGCCGGGCCGGGGGTGCCCTCTCGGCTGATCTATGCTCAGCTGGTGGAACGGCTGGCTGAGTTCTAAAGGCTTTTCCCTCTGAGCCGCGCCCGCAGCTTACGCCAGATCAGGCGGTCCTCTACCGAAAAGGCTTTTGTAACCCACAGGCACGCGATAAATAGGGCCAGATAAACCAGACCCACCTCGATCAGCCCGTCCCAGCCGAGCCGCCGGAACCAGGCGACCGGCAGCAGCACCACCGCCGGTACTACAGCCGCTGCCAGGATGCGCAAATCCAGCTCCCTCATGCCCTCTCCCCGGTGGTAGAGACGGGCTCCGTAAACCTGTACAAATCCAAGCAGACACAAAGAAAGGCTGGTTGCCAGGGCTGCACCGGACACTCCGAATCGCGGGATGAGATAATAGTTCAGGCCCACGTTCAGCAGGGCACACAGACTGTTGGCGGTGAAATAGAAAAAGCTCGCTCCGTGCATCATCAGCACTAAACCGCTGGTACGGGTAAGGTAAAATACTGCACGGCCCGCGGTCAGGATAGCCAGGGCGGACGCTCCGGCAGCGAAATCTTCTCCCCACAGAAGCACCATTAACGGCGTGGAGAACACCATTAACAGCGCAGCCGGGGGCAGGGTGAGATACAGGCACCAGCGGTTGTTGTTATTATAGTTGACCACCACCGCCGTCCTGTTGCCTGCTGCATGCTCCCGGGTGATAATCGACAGGAACATGGGGTTGAGCAGTTCATTGCCCAGTGCCACCAGCGAAACCAGGGTAACCGCCGCTCCGTAAATACCGACCTGCGCATTGTCGAGGAAATAGCCGCTCATGAAAGCATCGGTGTAGTTCATCACCAGGTCCACCATTCCGGTCAGAAACAGCGGCAGGCTGTAAGCCAGATATGGAGCGATATCGAACTGCGAGGGCTTTTTTGCACCCTTTCCGGAGAACACGGCGAATACCCGGCGCTCCAGCAGCCACCACAGGGCCAGACAGCTTAAAACCTCGGCCGCAAAATAGGCCCACATCGCTCCCCTGACTCCAAGACCTGCGGCCAACAGGACCAGGGTCAGAGAAAGCCGCACCACGGGATTCAATACCTGGTGGACCGCCACGCGATAGCCGATCTTCTGGAAAGCCACCACCGCCTTGACCAGCACTCTTCCCACCACATAGAACGGCAGGCACAAGGCGCAGATCTGCAGCACCTCGACCAGGCGGGGACTGTCCAGCAGCCCGACCGCGATCAAAGCAGCCGCCTTCCAGAGCAGCAAGCCGGCCAGGCATCCGCTTGCCAGCGAGATAGAGATCGAGAAGCGCAGCACCCCGCGCACTCTCGGCTTGTCCTTGTTTCCCAGATAGTAGGGAACGAAACGAGCCACTCCCTGGCTGAGTCCCAGACCGGCCAAGGTGCCAGCTACGGCGATAGTCGAGATTCCCAGGAACAACAGACCGAAATCATCCGCTCCACCCGCGCGGGCCAGTACCACGCGGTAAGCGTAGTTGACAAGCCGCGCGAACGCCAGTCCGGCAAATACCAGGGCCGCGCCCTTGGCCACTTTCACAGGTGCGCTGTCGCCGGCGGAGATCATAGTTTTCGCCCCAGGTACAGGGTACGGTAAGCCATTGACCTCGGCAGCACACGGCCCAGCAGCAGCTCGCAGCGGGCGGCGGTCTTTTTGAGAAACCATGAGGCGGCGAGCAGCCTGTCGAGCATCCCGGCCGCCGGAGCCAGGTAATAAGCATGGCCGATGTCGTAGGGAAAAGCCTTCTGCAACCGAAGGCCGCAGTCCTCCATCGTGCGGCGGACCTGGCTTAGGCCGGCGTAAACAGTATGCTCCGACCGGTCCGCAGACTTGTGGCCGGAAGATGAAAGCCTCAGCAATTTCAGCACCCTTTCGGCCAGGCGGACATGGTCTTCGGAGCGCATCTCGAAGATCACCGGTCCGCCGGGGCGTACCACCCGGGCCAGTTCTCTGAGTACTTCCGGCCAGTCCGGCAGGTGAAACAGTACGTGCATGCACACAGCCCCGTCGAAAGTATTATCCTCAAGCGGTATGCGGTAAATATCCGAGCGGATAAGCGGCAGATCGGGGATTTTCCCTCGCAGGCGGGCCAGCATTGAAGCCGAGCTGTCCAGGGCCACCACCCGCCTGCTCGCGGAGCCGAGCACGGCCGCGAAACGCCCGGTTCCCGCCCCGGCATCCAGGATCAGGCCGGTACCCAGATGAGTCTCGATCCACCTGCGCTCGACCAGAGTGTTAAGCTCGTTCAGGCCGCTCGAGTAGCGCCGGTCGTAATCCTCACCGTGGTGGTCCTTTTGGTATCGCTGTTTTTTCAGGGCCCGCCAGGGTCTTTCAGAGGTGGGCCCGTTTTTTTCAGAGCCTTCGCCCGTGAGGCGGTTCACAGGAAACACCTTTCGCGTCTTTGTTGGTAATAGGTACTGCAGTCGATAAAACTTACCCGCCGGTGGGCCAGGTAGGCAAGCGTCCTTTCAATTTCGCTTTCCAGTTTCACCAGGTCGCGCAGATGGAGCTGAAAAACCAGGTCCGAGCGGGCCAGGCTGAGGGGCAGACGAGTTTCCCAGCCGGGTGAGAAGTAAAAATTTACACCCAAGTCCAGCAGCCGGTAACCGGGAAGCCCTACCGGGTGGAGCAGCCAGCTGCGGATAAACCAGCGGTATCCGTACTCTTGCAGCAGATCGAAAGTCCGGCGGTCGTATCTTACGTAGGGTGCCACGAAGCCGCTGACCGGTTTGCCGCAAAGGTCCTCCAGGAAGCTCTGGTTATCGACAATTTCCCTGCGCTGACGATTCAGACTCTGGCTGGAAAGCACCACGTAATGGCTGAAAGAATGGCTGGCGATATCTACCTGGTGACGGGCCACGAAATCCTGCACCCGCTTTCGGTGATTGGCTACCTCGCTGCCTGCCACGGCCAGGGTAGGTCGCACACTGAAGCGTTCGCACCAGCGCTCGAGCAGCTCCAGTCCGCGCCGGTCCCAGTCAACGTTCACCCGGAAGATCACGCTCCGGCCTTCAGGTATCTCCGGTTCGGCTGGAGTTCCCGACGGTTCATCTCTTAGGGTTTCCGGTTCGAGCCGCCCGGCAAAAGACCTTACGGCCAGCTTGATCAGCCGCCTGAGAGCACGGCCGGAACCTCCGGCCGAAGGAGGGTGAAAATAACGGGTTCTGCCGTAGAGATGTCCCAGCAGGCGCTTCAAGGCCGCCGCGCGGTCGCCGGAACTGGTAAGCTTCAGGACCGCACAGCCCGAGCCGGGGAGAAAGGAGCCTTTGACAGGCAGGTTTGTCAGCAGAAGTCCTGCCGGAGGGATTTCCTCCCGCGCGGCCAGGGACCTTAACGGATGCCCCGCAGCGCCGAAAGTGCCGGCCAGCCAGAGCAGGCACTTGTCGCTTATCAGGGGTTCGCAGGGATTTTTAAGCTGCAGAAATATGTTTTGTGGTTTCATATCGATTCCAGGAACTCGCCCGCAGCCCTGGGATCGAGCCCGCTCATATGGGAAAGCCGGCTCAGGGAGCGCTCCGGTGCCGGATACTCGCTCGAGGCTTCGGCAAGCTGTGCGGCCAGCCTGCCGAAAGTTCCGCCTTCCAGGGTGTCGGCTTCGGCGCGAAACGGCCCTCGGCCGCCGGGTAGCCAGAGTTCCAGTGAGATTTTCATTTTCATGAAGGTATATTCCTTTGGGCGGTCTCGCCTTGCAGCAATGCCACAGCGCGCTCGGGACTCAGGCCCGGCGATTTTCGATGTGTGTAAAATTCCCGCACCAGGCTCGGCAGCCGCTCGTCAAAAGGCTTCCCGGCCGCCGGGCTTTCCCGGGGCCGGCGGCTCAAGGTGGCCAGCAGGCGTTCGTGGCAGAAAAGCCTGTGCTCGGGGCTTACCGTGCCGAGCGCAGGCTCGGAAATCGAGATCTCGCTGTCGATAAAGAACAGGCGCCGGTTCTGCCGGTCAACGATGACATTCTCGGCATTGGGATCGGTGTGCAAAATGCCCGCTTCACATATCTCCTCCAGTGCTTCCAGCACCCGAGGGAGCCATGCCTCCAGATCCTCTTGCCCAAGCTCGCTCAGAGGGCAGCCGGGCAGATATTCTCTGACAAAAAAGTCGGCCTCGCACATCAGTATCGAGGGTCCCAGGCCGATCTCGGCCAGCGCACCGAGGATTTCAGCCTCCCGGGCGAACCTCTCGGGATGAGGGTAATATCGGATAACCTTGTCTCGCGCCACTCTGCGCTCGATTATCCGGCTCGCTGCCTTGACCAGGTGAGTCGGTTCGCAAGCTCCCGCCGGGAAAACAAGATATTTCAGGCCCCAGCCTCGGCCTTTCAGAAAGGGGCGCAACCGCACCGGAGTTCCCAGGCGGCTCGAGACCTTCTCGGTGATCCGGTCTTTGCCGGTTACCAGGCCGAGTTGTGCGTAGAAAAACCCGAGCTTTTTCTTTAATCTGGCGGCCGATTCGATCAAGACTTCCCCCCCGGGCCGGTTTCAAGCAGTCGGCAGTAGAGTTCCCGTTCCGCGCGTTCCATTGCCGCGCCGTCAAGGGTCCGAACATGCTCGCGCAAATCTCCGCCGCGCCGGGCTCTATAGACCGGGTCCTGAGCCAGGTGCCTGAATGCCTCCAGATAGCCCTCGGCATCCAGGGGCACTACCTCGGCAAGCTCGCCCACCACCTCCGGCTTGTCTTCCCAGCGGGGGTGGTTGATTACCACGGCAAGACCGCTGGCCGCAGCCTCGAGAACCGGGATGCAGACTCCCGGCTGGGTGATCGCCATGGCGAAAATATCGTGTTCGCGGTAAAGGTCCGGCAGCGCGTGATGGTCCACCCGCTGCCGGAAAGTCACCCGTCCGGTCAGGCCCAGGTTCCCGGCCAGCTCGACCAGACGGGTGTGGTACGGCCCGTCCCCCACCAGGGTCAGCGTGGCTTGTTCCATCCGGGCCAGCGCCCGGATTATGGGTTCCGGGTTTTTTCCCTCGAACTGCCTGCCCACGTTGAGAATACGCAGGCTGGACCCGGACGGCTGGGGACTTTTTTCCGCAGGATAAAACTTCTCCAGGTTCACCCGGTTGTAGATAACCGAGACCCCCCTCTTGCGCCAGCGGTTGACATAGCGAAGCGGGAAACTGTAGGCGCAGATGATATGGTCCGCCCGGGCGAACATGTAGCGGTTCAATCCCAGCAGGTGATGGGCCAGCTGGTATGCTCCACGCGTGGTGAGAAGATAACCCGGACCGTAGATTCCCAGGCTGCGGAGCAGACTGTAGTCATCGTGCACCGAAATCACGCTCGAGGTCGTTAGGGCTTTGGCGCAAAAGACCGCAAGGTAGCCCATGAACAGGGGATTGTAGCCGCGGATCACATCCGGCCGTACCACCCGGGCCACCTCGAGCGCCCGCCGGCGGACCGCTCTCCAGCTCAGCGGCCCGGGACGGCCGATCGCGTGTACTTGCACGCTCGCCGTGCCGCTCATCACTACGGCGGCCTCGTAAGCGTCGTCCCTCTCGCACAGGCTGACCACGTGGATTTCGTCGAAAAAATTCTCCGGGTTGAAATAGCGCTCTTTAACCTCTCCCTTATCCACGTACCGCTGCAGCGGATCGTTGGGAATTACCAGCAGTTTCCTCGAGGACATGGCTCTCGTTTGGATAAAGATGAAGGATCGCTCAGAGGGATTGGAATTACGCCGCCTTTGAACGGCAGGATGGATCTGCGCCGGTAGTACCAAGATTTTGAGGATTTCAAGAGGCCGAATGTCATTCCGGCAGGCTGCCTCTCCCCAGCCGGCATCGAGTGGGCCGGAACTTGAGCTTCACTTCCTTGCCGCTCTCGACCGATTCATAGATGGCGTTAATCAGCTCCAGCGACTTACGTCCCTCGAGCCCGTCAACCAGCCCCCGCACGTTGGACTTGATCGAATGGATTACATCCTCGAGGAACATTTTGTGGCCGAAACCGTAAACATCCGGTGGATTCTGATTGTACCGGGTCCAGATGTCCTTGTCCTGTTTCTTCTGGTGGTCGAAATTCCAGGTGCGGATTTCATTGACCGCAAACCCTGCGATCTCGACCGACCCGTGCTCGCCCAGGATGGAGATCGAACCCTCGAGGTCTTCCGGGCGAGTGGCGTTGGTGGCCTCGATGATGCCCAGTGCTCCATTGGCAAATTTCAGCAGGGCCACACCGGTGTCCTCGACCTCGATATCGACCAGTCGGGTTGCGGTTTGCGCAAAGACACTTTCAACCTCGCCCATGCACCATTCGAGCATATCGATATGATGGCTGGCCTGATTTGTCAGCACGCCTCCATCCATGGCCCAGGTCCCCCGCCAGGCGTCCTGGTCGTAGTATGCCTGGTCGCGGCACCAGCGGACTCGCACGGTGCCGAGCACCAGCTTGCCGAACCTTCCTTGATCCAGGGCTTTTTTCAACTGCTGGACCGCCAGGTTGTAGCGGTTCTGCTTGACCACGAAAAGTTTCACCCCCGCCTGGTCGCAGGCCTGGATCATCCGGTCGGCGTCCTCCAGGGTCAGGGCCATGGGCTTTTCTACCACGATATCCACGCCGTAGTCCACGATGTCCAGAACATGGCGGCCATGCAGGCCGCTGGGTGTCAGAATATTGACCACATCTATCTTTTCGCTTTCCAGCATCCGCCGGTAATCCGTATAGCAGGGGATGCCCAGAGGCCCGGCCGCGTCCTTGGCCCGCTGTTCGTCTATGTCGCAGACTGCTACTATGCCGGCCTGTTCTATTTCCTGTAAAACCGAAATGTGCTTGCGGCTGATACGGCCGCAGCCGACCAGGGCGAATTTTAGCATGGTAAGTGGTCTCCTTATACCTAATGGTATAACACCTTAATAGCGTTATACTTAAATCAATTTATCTAGGCATGAAATATAACCAGTATGGTGGCCTTGAATTTAGTCAATTTAAATTTTGTTCCCCACAGCCTGGATGAACAAACTTCAGGTCGAGTCTGGAACACCCGTCTATACTAAGTACATGAATTCATAAATAGTGTAAGGTATTTTTCTAAACCAATCCACCAATTTAGCGTAGGGGCGAGGCATGCCTCGCCG
>CAZSTM010000084.1:0-10955 GCA_964609635.1 uncultured Gemmatimonadales bacterium | reverse complement strand
AACTCGTGGCCGAGGTGTTCAGAATCTGTGAGGTGATAAACTCGATGATTTCGTTCGAGTAATCCAGGTCACGTATCTGAGACTCGCTGGCCTGCAGGTTTTCGCTGGCCACTTCCAGGTTGGCGATAGTGCTGTCCAGGCGGTTGGCCACCGCTCCCAGGGTGCTGCGCTGCGCTGACACCACGTTCAGGGCGTTGTCTACCACCCGGACGGCTTGGTTGGCCAGGTTCTGGTCGGTCAGGTTTATGGTATCAACCTGTAAAGCCTTCGAGCTCATGGTGTTGATCTGGGTCGACAGGCTCTGGCCGGCCCCCGATCCGATATGGAAAGTCAAGGGCCTGGGGGCTATTTGCAGCACGAAGTTCTGGCTGCCCACGATAGGCTGAGTGGTAATTACATTGAAACCGGCCAGAGAGGTGGTGCCGCCTATAGAGATGTCCAGGTTGGTACGAAAACTCAGATCCACTCCGGTGATCATCCCGCTGGCCCGGTCGCCGCTGACCTTAAGGTCCTTCTGGGTCGAAGCGCCGCCCGTGGCCCCGATGTCGGTCACCGTGAGCGAGAAAATAGGGCTTTTACCTTCCTGGATTTCGGAAAAGCCGAAGGCGGAGAGCGCCTCGGCATTACCGCCGAAAGTGACCTGGCGGCCCGGCTCGGGTGCCACCAGGTACATCTCGGTCACGTTCTCACTGCCGACATTGGTGGCCACATCCACCAGAGTGTCGCCCACGGCCTGAGGACCGCCCAATCCGAGGTCGGTGTTGGTGGTGGTATCATTAATCGCCAGTGAGATTCGCTGGGTGACATCTCTCAAGGTGTCTGTGCGGAAAAGGGTTACATCGACAATGTTGGTCGAAGCGTCCGAGCCCAGTTTTATGGTTACACTGTCCACCCCGGAGCTGAAAACTCCGAAATCCTCGAAACGGGAAATCGACTGCAACTGCGTGGTGGCGGTAGCATTGGCCACATTTCCGCTTGAATCGATGGTAACGAACACTTCCGAGGTCTGTACCTGGAGCTGGCCCAGGTTCTGGGCGCTGACCGTGATCGAGAATATCCCGCCACTGCCCACATCGCCCACCACGATACCATTTATGTTGTTGGGATCGCTGGTGCTGACCAAAGCCCCCACGTTGCCGTTGAGCAGCTTGATCGAGTTGAACTCGGTGGTCTCCGCTATGCGGTCGACCTCATCGACCAGCTGGTTTACCTCGTTCTGGATGGCCAGGCGGTCGCGGCTGGTGAGAGTGCCGTTGGCTGCCTGCACCGAAAGCTGACGGATACGCTGGAGAATGTTGTTGTTCTCCGACAGCGCTCCCTCGGCTGTTTGAATCAATGAAATACCGTCCTGGGCGTTGGCTACCGCCCGGTCCAGGCCGATGACCTGTGCCCGCAGGTTTTCCGCGATAGTCAATCCGGCCGCATCATCGGCGGCCCGATTGATTCTCAATCCCGAAGACAGACGTTCCAGGGATTTGGTGACCCGCTTGGTGGCCGTACCCAACTGCCGACGGGCCAGCAGCGCCGGAATGTTGGTGTTAATGGATAATCCAGGCATTTAATCCTCCTTGACCGATGGTTACAGTTTCCTTCCGTAGGATCGTCTTTTCTAGTTCCATTTTGTTTTTTCCCTCGACATGGTTTTACAGGTGGCGGGGGAGCGTACGCGCTCCCGGGAAAAAATCGGGTGATCCACGTACGCTCCCCGCCTGATTCTCCCTCGTTTTTGCTAAACGGCGGCGACCATCTAACAGTGGGAGGGAATTATAAGGATGATTGTATCATCCTCAACACAAATGCACGGTGGGCTATCAGGTCACCGAACATTGCCATATTTGGTTCTGGGAGATTTTTCCGGGAAGAGAGGCTTTCATCTGGAAAAGGCTTAGAATCTCAAGTGGGCAGGCCGGACTTTCTGTAAAAGCCGGTAGTTTCGGCCTGCCCCTTCGAGATAGATACCCCCGGAAAGCTTCTTCGCGGAAAAAAACCTTCCCACCGGAAAAGAGAACAGTTGCAGCTGTCTTCTCTTCCGGGCGTGATCGCTACGGCTTACCTGCCATATCAATCACTTGTACAACAAAAAGATAAGTTTTGGATGAAGAGCGCTTTTTTCGCGAAGGGAGAATTCCGAAGCGGCCGAAGGCCTGGAGGGAGTTGAGAAGGGTTTCTTGAAAAAATTGCACAAACCACTTCTCTGCATGAAAGAAGCCCCCAGATTGTTAAGAATCTTCTTCGCGGAAAAAGGTGAACTCTTTTTCGGTCCGAGGAAATTGCAGTTTCCCGGTATCGGACCTCACTTCCGGCAAACGGCGCTGCGCACCTGTCGGAAGAGTATTATAACCTTATTGCATAATATCGGCATCTCTGCTGTAACCTTTAATTTTTTTTCAGGGTGGATTTTGAATCCTGGACAAAGGGAAAAATCTTGCTGAGGGCTTCGGCAATTTTTGCAACCCGGGCGAAACGTACGATCATTTTGCTGGTTGAGAAGGTGTAACTTTTGGAACGGGTTTGTTTCCGGTAGGAAACGGGTGATTAGCTCCGAAAGGATCGGCCGGTGGTTGAGAATAATGGATGATTATCAATAAGACGTTGTAAATCAAGGTGTTTCAGGGTAAGGAGGGGAAAGGTTTTTACGCCTGTTCCGAACTTTCGAGTCAATAAAAAAACCACTCCGGCGATGCGCCGGAATGGTTTTTTGGTATGGAACTTGCCTAAATTTAGTCCGCACCCCTTTTTGAAGGCCCCTATGGGTTTCAGGAAGGCTTCTTCGCGGAAGGTTAGGTGCGGGGCTTTTGAAGTTGCAGCTTCAAAAGCCCTTTTTTTGTAGAAAAAATAGCCGGTCTCCGGGAGAATATTCTTCCTCCCGGAGCCGGCTATCTTTTTGTGTTGTTACGCGCTGTTATCAACCAAAGTCATCTCGTACACTCTCTGAACTTTAGAATCTTATTATCTCAGCAGTGTCAGGACATTCTGACCCAGCGCGTTTGCCTGTCCCAGGAACGAGGTGGCCGAGGTGGTCAGGATCTGAGAAGAAGTGAACTTGGTTATCTCATCCGAGAAGTCAAGATCGCGGATCTGGCTCTCAGAGGCGCTCAGGTTTTCCTGGGCAACGTTCAAGTTGGCGATAGTGCTTTCCAGGCGGTTCTGTATGGCACCGAGCGCGGCTCGCTGACTGGAGATCTGAAGTATCGCCGAATCGACCGACTTGATCGATTCCTGGGCAAAGAATTGATCGGAAACGTTGAGCCCGTCTATTCCCAGACTCATGGAGGACATGTCGCCGATCTGAGTGTTCAGGAAGTTCCCGTGGTTCGGACCGATCTGGAAAGACAACGGCCTCGGGGAAACCTGGATCACGAAACCGTCCGGACCAGGCAGGCTGTTATTCACAACCTTGGAGACCGCATAAGCCTGGATCAGAGTCTTTTCCACGGCGCTGATACTGATATCCAGAGTGGTTCTGAAGCGCAGGTCCACTCCCTGGACCATGTTGCTGGCCCGGTCGCCGTAAACTCTGGTTGTCCGGTCGGGAATGGTCCCCTCGCCGACGTCCTTTACGGTAAGCGAGAAGATCGGGAATACCGCGGTCTGGATTTCGTTGAAACCCATGGCCTGGAGCAGCGAGGCCTCTCCACCGAAAACCAGCGAGCGGCCGGGTTCCGGGGTAGTGACCACCACACTGGTGGCGCCCACTCCGCCTCCGGCCGGCGCCAGGCCCACCTTGCCGATGGAGATCAGGGTTGCTCCATCGGAGATGGTGGCGGCCATGCCGAGATCGGTGACCACGCCCGGATCGTTGATTGCCAGCGACATCTTGCGGGCGAGCTCGCCCAGGGTGTCGGTGGCGAAGATCTGGATATCGGCGATCCTGTTATTGGAATTGGAGCTCATGGTCATGGTGACCGCGTCAACACCGCCGGTAAAGACTCCGAAGTCCATGAAGCGACTGATCGAAAGCAACTGGGTGTTGGCATTGGCATCAATCGGATCACCGTTTTCCTTGATGGTCACGAACAGCTCCGAGTTCTGCACCTGCAGGCGGCCTACAGACATGGCGTTGACGGCGATCGAGAAAGTGCCGCCGTTGCCGACATCTCCGATCACCAGGCCTTGGATGCTGTTGATCGGGTCGTCGGTGCTTACCAGCGCCCCGACATTACCGTTGAGCAGGTTGATGCTGTTGAACTGGGTGGTCTCGGCAATTCGGTCTACCTCATCAATCAGCTGAGAAACCTCGTCCGCTATGGCCGCGCGGTCGCGGCTGGTCAGGACACCGTTTGCCGACTGGACTGTCAAGAAGCGGATTCGCTGCATAATAGCATGCGTCTCGTTCAGACCGCCTTCAGCAGTCTGGATCAGCGAGATAGCATCCTGCGAGTTTGCGACCGCTCTTCCCAGCCCGACGATCTGAGCGCGCAAGTTTTCCGCAATCGACAAACCCGCCGCATCATCGGCTGCGCGGTTGATCCGCAAACCTGAGGAAAGCTTTTCCATAGACTTTCCCATCAGGCGGTTGTTGATTAGCAGGTTTCTTCGACCATTGATAGCCGCGACATTTGTGTTGAGGGTTAATCCCATATCTCATCCTCCTTGATCGTCTGTTAAGTGTCCTTACCTAACAGCACGTTTCTAAATAATTTACTGCAAAATCCAAAGAACTGAACTTTCTATATGTAATGAGATTAAACTGCAACTTGCATGTGTTCCTCCTGGTTGGTAATTATGGCAGTGACCGGTTTTGTCAATTTTATGATTAATTGGGAAAAATTTTCTTGGTTATTTCGCTGCCTGCCGTCTTTCGTCCGCTTTTACCTGTAAAGCTTGAAATAAATCGGGAAGTACCCGGATGATTGAGAAAAACGAGCTTGACAGGCCGTATTATCGCTCTTTACCTGTTTAAATTGAACTCCCCGGATCATTTCCCAATGGTAATGGCATGGTATTTGCAAATTTAGCCAATGCACATTTTACCTAAAAGAAAACGGCACAATATACATCATAAAAAAGATGGAGGGTCCACTTTCCCGGGTGACCTGAAAACTCCGACATGATGTTTTTGTGCTTCAAAGGCTTTTGGAGTGGCCGCTCCAAAGGCCTTTTTTTATAACTAACTATAAAAAAAGAACTTAAGCAATCCAACTGGATGTAAGAGTGGCTTGACTTCGGGGGCGCACTTAGGCTTTGCAACATAAGTAACGCCAAGTGAGTTATCCGGTCGCCGCCGTAAGAGCATTATTTCCCGAAGAAAACATTGGCTATATACCTATATCGGCAGTGAGAAGGGAAAGTTTAGAATTTTTCGTATGATCCCGGTAAAAATTATCCGAAACATACTTTTAGGAAGAGATTTCACAAAAAATGGTGAAGAGAGCTCTGTTTAGTGGGAAAATTCAGCCTCGGTCCGGCCCGGGAAACTCCCGGGCCGGACCTACTAAGGCGGAGTTGCCTTTGCTTACTGCAACAGTGTCAGCACGTTGTTGCTCAAGGCGTTTGCCTGAGCCAGAAAACCGGTGCCGGAGGCGGTCAGGATCTGCGCAGCGGTAAACTCTATTACCTCGCTGGAGAAGTCGAGATCTCTGATTGACGATTCCGAAGCACTCAGGTTTTCTTCAGCCACACTCAGGTTGGCGATAGTGCTTTCCAGACGGTTTTGCACCGCGCCCAGAGTGGAGCGCTGCGCGCTAACCAGGTCGATGGCGCTGTCGATAGGTTTAATAATCTCCTGCGCCAGGAACTGGTCGCTTACGTTCAGGCCCTGAATACCCAGAGATTTGGCGGTCATATCGCCGATCTGGGTATTTATATAGTTGCCGTGGTTGGGACCGATCTGGAAAGACAACGGCCTGGGTGCAACCTGGATCACAAAGCCGTCCGGGCCGGGAAGAGCGTTCGGCACCAGCTTGGCAATGTTGTAGGCTCCCACAACTTCCGATTCTACGGCGCTGATGCTGACATCGAGCGTTGTGCGGAAAGAGATGTCTACGCCGCGAATCATGTTGCCGGCCCGGTTGCCGTAGACCCGCTGGGTCTTGGTGGCGATCGTCCCCTCACCTACATCCGTGACAGTGAGCGAGAATTCCGGCAGTACCTCTTGCTGGATCTCGTTGAAGCCCAGAGCGGTCAGCAGAGCGGCACTACCGCCGAAAACCAGCTTGCGCCCGGGTTCAGGAGTGGTGATCACCATGCTGGTCGCTCCCACGCCGCCGCCTGCGGGTGCCAGGCCCACGCTGGAGACACTCACCAGGGTTGCACCATCGGAGACAGTGCTGGCCAACCCGAGGTCGGTAGAGGTGTTGGGATCATTCATGGCCAGCGAAATCTTGCTTTTGAGCGCTCCCAGGGTATCGGTGGCGAAGACCTGGATTTTGGCGATCTTGTTGTTGACATCGCTGCTAAGGGTCAAGACTACCGAATCCTGGCCTCCGGCAAACACTCCGAAGTCCTGGAAGCGGCTGATCGAAGCCAATTTGGTGTTGGCGTTCGCATCGAACGGTACGCCGGCCTCGTTGATAGTGACAAAGAGCTCGGAATTCTGCGCCTGCAGCTTGCCCAGGTTCACTACGTTCACAGCCACCGAGAAAGTTCCTCCCGGCCCTACATTGTCCACTACTATACCGGTGAGACTGTTCGGATCATCGGTACTGACCAGTGCACCGACATTACCGTTGAGCAGGTTGATACTGTTAAAGGTGGTGGTCAACGCTATGCGGTCCATTTCGTCGATCAACTGGCCGACTTCGTCCTGAAGGGCCTTACGGTCGCGGCTGGTGAGCGTTCCGTTGGCCGACTGGATAGCCAGCTGGCGCATGCGATGCAGCACGTTGTGAGCTTCACCCAGGGCTCCTTCTGCCACCTGGATCAGAGAAATCGCATCCTGCGAGTTCGCCACCGCCCGACCCAGGCCCAGAATCTGTGCCCGTAGGTTCTCGGCGATGGTCAAGCCGGCCGCGTCATCCGCGGCACGGTTGATCCGCAAACCCGAAGAAAGCTTTTCCATGCTCTTACCAACACGCTTGTTCTGGATCAACAGATTACGGCGGGTGTTGACTGCCGAAATGTTGGTATTCAGAGTAAGTCCAGCCATAAGTATATCCTCCTTGATTCGTTAAAGATAAGATTCCATTCTTATCCCCCGGCCCCTAAGCGGCAGCGGTACCTGGCCCGCGCCGATATACCTGCGGCTTGAAGGGGAATACTCCTGTTCCGCCAGGCTTTAAACTGCCGGGCCGGATAGAGACTTTTCCAAAGGTCTTCTTCCTCGGATCACCTCCTTTCCTGTCCGTAAAGGTAAAACAAGGATTATGCGGTTCGGGTGATACAACAATCAGCCTCTTTCGGCAAACCGCCGTTATTGCTCTATGGGCGGACTCATCCGTTGATTTCCCCGCATGGGGTCCTCTAACCGTGCCCTTGAAGTCCGAGGGTCGGTGCCTTCCGGTCGATGACGCTTTTGGGCGCACCACTCCTGTCGGACCGGCCACGGTGGGTAGTCCGGTTGTGCCGGTGGCCGCCTGTTGACTAAGGGGCAGCCTTGCCAATCCCGGCACAGGGTGAATCACGCACACCCGTGGCATGGGTGTGGATCATACCCGATGGATTTCAGATTTCGGTTTTCAGGTAGGCATGGGGGGACCTCCTTGTCCGTTGCGGACCATCCCTGGTCCGGCGAAAAGTTGGACGGTTATGATAAACGGCTTAAATCGGGCGCAATCGCCCGGAACCGACAATACGCCGCCTGGATAGTTGGGACCACGCCGAGGTGACGGCGTCATGTCGTAACCCTATAGTTTCTCTTGCCCGCGCCGCCGGTGCTTTTGGGCGCACTTCGATTGTGGGCACCCGCTGCCGACCGCTTGCTGACCGGCTGCTTAAAAGGCGGCTTTTTAAGCGGGCAGACTGTTATTTTATTTTCGCTGTGGCGCTTATTACCCTATTGAGCGCGTATCTTTTACGAGTTTATGCCGTTTCTCCCTGCCCGCCAGCCTTGCCCGCCCAGGGCGCACTTCGATTGTGGGCACCCGCTGCCGACCGCTTGCCGACCGGCTGCTTAAAAGGCGGCTTTTTAAGCGGGCGGGGGGGTGCTAAATTTTCGCTATCGAGCTGCTAAAGAGTAAGACCTGCATATACTGATAACTGAATATATCTTTCTCAAATCACAATCCGGTACCGGTCAATGGCCGGTTTAGGTCCCGATCAATGTCAGCACGGTATTGCTCAGAGCATTGGCCTGGGCAAGAAAAGAGGTTGCCGACTGGGTCAGTATCTGGCTCGAGGTGAAGTTGACAATTTCCTGGGAAAAGTCCAGGTCGCGAATCTGAGATTCACTATCAGTAAGGTTTTCTGAAGCGATATTGAGACTTCTGATCGTGCTTTCCAGGCGATTCTGTACCGCGCCCAGATTGGCCCGTTCCGCGTTGAGACGGTTCAGGGCGACATCGATAGTCCTTATCGATTCTCCGGCCAGGATCTGGTCCACGATGTTGATTCCGTGTATCCCCAGGCTGTTGGCGCTGATATCTCCGATTTTAGTAACCAGCACATTGCCCTGGTTGGCTCCGATCTGAAAAATCAGCGGCCGGGGCGTGACCTGGAGCAGGAAGCTTGAGGCACCCTGCTGCTGGGTAACCACCAGTTCCGGGACATTAAAGCCGCCGATTTGACTGGTGCTGGTTCCGGAAAGGCTGATATTGAGCGTGGGCCGGAAACGGATATCGATACCATCGATAAGTCCGGATGCACGGTCACCGAAAACTTTCAGGCTTTGCGGGATATACCGCGTGAAAGCCCCTGAGAGGTTATTGACCGTGACCGAGAAAACCGGGGCTTGAGACTTCTGGATTTCGGTGAAACCGAAAGAGGATAAGGCCTTGTCGTCACCGCCCCAGACCAGGCGACGGCCGGGTTCCGGACTCATGATGGTCATCACGGTGCTGCCGATTGTACCGCCGCTCGGGGCCTGACCGACCGAGGCCAGGCTTACCAGGGCTGCTCCATCGGATATACCTCCGCCCATGTTCAGGTCGGTGGTCCGGCTGGGGTCGTTGATAGCCAGGGAAATACGGCTTTTGGTAACGTTCAGCGTATCGGTGGCGAACAGCTCTATATCGGTCACAGCGTTCCCACCGTCGCTGCTCAAGGTGAGTATCACACTGCGCACTCCACCTTTGAAAACCTTGAAATTCTCGAACTGGCTGATCGACTGCAGTTGCGTGTCGCCGTGGGCATCAAATACCCGACCCTTGTCATCGATAGTGGTGAATATCTCCGTACCGATCAACTGGTTGCGGCCGAATATCCGCTGACCTCCGGAGGAGGCGGCGACTTGAACAGTCACGGAAAAAGTTCCGCCGTTTCCTACATCGCCCACCACAATCCCCTGGATGTCCAGCGGATTGCTCGAGGTGATCAGGGCGGAAGAGTTTCCATTGAGGAGATTAATACTGTTGAAAGTTGTCGTTGCAGCGATGCGGTTGATCTCATCGATCAGCAAAGAGACCTCGTTCTGGATAGCCTGGCGGTCGCGGCTGGTAAGCGTGCCATTGGCGGACTGCACGGCGAGCTGACGGATTCGCTGCAGGATGACGTTGCCTTCTTTCATCGCACCCTCGCCTGTCTGGATAAGCGAGATTCCGTCCGAGGCATTGGTTATCGACCGGTTAAGACCGATGACCTGGGCGCGAAGATTCTCGGCAATGGTAAGCCCTGCTGCATCATCCGCACTCTGGTTGATACGCAAACCGCTGGAGAGCCTCTCCATGCTGGTTTTCATTTTGTCGCTGACCGTGATGAGATTACGGCGGGCAGTAATAGCGGAAATATTTGTGTTGAGCGACAGTGCCATAGTTCATCCTCCTTGATGATATATTAAGCGTCCTTGCTTAATAGGTGGTCTTTTGTCGCCAGGTTAGACCACCAGACCTTTGCTGTTTAGCTTAGGCGGGTCTGAAACGAATCCTTGTTAAACTCCTTGATAAAAAGTAAAGCACCAAAGCCCACTTAGCCTTCCGGCCTCGCGAGGCTTTAACCGCTTAGCGTTTCAACCGGCTGTACGCCGGCCGTGTCGTGGCATTCTTGCTCAATTTATCGGACAGGCTCAGAGAAACCTTTAGAAAATTATAGAACGCGCCTGCCGCCGGCGGTGGATTTTTTCAGAAGTTGAAGTGGCTGGATTTATAAAAAGGAAGCTGGAGGGGTTAAGCCGCCGATCCGCTTCGTTTCCTCTTCTATCTTCAGGCTCAACGGGCCGATTCCATAAGTACGGCCCGCACGGGAGAGGCCTCGCCGCGGGCGATTTTAAGTGGAAAGCAAAAGAGGAGGTAATCGCCTTCAGGCACCGGTTTCAGGTCGATGTTTTCCAGAATAAGAATGCCCTCGGCTAACAGTTTACGATGGACCGGATAGTCGGACTTCCCGTATTTTTCGACTGAAAGATAATCAAGTCCGACCAGCGGCGCCTTTTTTTCGATGCAAAACCCGGCTGCATCCTCTGTCAGATAGACATACTCCGGGGAAAACGACCCTCTATTTAACAGGCCGCTGACAGAGTTAACGGTTTTAAACAGCAAAGCCCGGCCTTCTTTTATGGGCTTGCCTTCCAGGTCCGAGCGTCTAACCGCCACCGGGTCGGCCAGGCTCACCACCTGGGCGGCAAGAATGAACTTTTCAACCGGATACTGTTCGACGGTTCCGGCGCCTGCAAAGAAATGAGCCGGAAAATCCAGGTGCGTTCCCGTGTGGGCGGAAAGTTCCAGCTTAGAGACTTCAGAAATATCACCGGCCGCAAGCGAATAGACCGCTTCCCTCAGAAACGAGGGATCGCCTGGATAGATGATCGACTCTCTTGCCAGGGGTACGCTTATGTCGTAGATGGAGTCAAATTTCAGCATATGCCATACAAAGTTACAGCCACCGGATAAACCGGTTTAGCTGGAAGTTTTGAGATTCTACTATCC
>CAZSTM010000083.1:5975-11054 GCA_964609635.1 uncultured Gemmatimonadales bacterium | reverse complement strand
AACAGGCTGCCCATCGTGCCGAACAGGTGCAGGGGCCTTCTGATGTAACGATTGAGGAAGAGCACGGTAATCAGGTCCAGGACGCCTTTGATCAGGCGAGAGCCGCCGAACTTCGACTTCCCGAAGGTTCGCTTGTGGTGACGGACCTCGATTTCAGTTACCCGGTACCCTTTCCAGTGGGCCAGGGCGGGAAGGTAACGGTGCAGCTCACCGTAAATCCGCAAGCTCCGGGCCACTTCTCCCCGGTAGAGCTTGAACCCGCAGTTGAAATCGTGAATGTGGACACCGGTGATCAACGAGGTCACCAGGTTGAAAATTTTCGAGGGAATCCTTTTCGACAGGGGGTCCCGGCGCTTGAACTTCCACCCGGAGACCAGATCGTAACCCTCCTCGATTTTAGCAAGCATGGCCGGTAATTCGGCAGGATCATCCTGCAGGTCGGCATCCATAGTAAAAACCAGCTCCCCCCGGCTGGCGGCGAACCCGGCGCTCAGGGCTGCGGACTTGCCGAAATTCCTGCGGAAGCGGATAACCACCACCCGAGGGTCCGTGTTCTGCAGTTCTTTCAGTATCTGGTTCGAGCGGTCGGTACTGCCGTCATCCACAAACACCACCTCAAAGGTTTTGCCGATATCTTCCAGTTGAGAAATCACAGCCTGAAGGAGGATTTTCAGCGAGCCCTCCTCGTTGAAAACCGGAATCACCAGCGAGATTTCAGGTGTCTCTCCGCCGGCATCAGGTCTGATATCTGAAGTATTCATTTGAGCTCTCATGTCCGCGCACGGACTCAACGAACAATGAAAATGCCTGGTATCACATGCAGATTTAACCGCAGACACCAAGACATCAAGTATTTCTGACTGTCGGTGGTTTCCGGTTGCCGGATATTGTGGTTTTATGGTTCTAAGTTTTTAAAACCAGCTACTAAAAACTGACCACTGACAACTGTTTTTTTATTTAAATACTGCTTCGCTCGATGTAAATACGTTGGAGGATTCCCACACCGATGTAGCAAGTGACCAGGAACGAGCCTCCATAGCTGAAAAGCGGCAGAGGCAGTCCGGTGGTCGGCATAAGTCCCACTGTCATTCCCACGTTGACAATTATGTGGCCCAGAAGAAAACCGGCGAAGCCGAATGCGGTAAGGCTGGCAAAGTTGCTGCCGGAGATACGCGCCAGGTTTACGATACGGAAAAGCAGGAAGAAGAACAGCGCCAGTACCACCGCCACTCCTATGAAACCGAATTCCTCGCCCACCAGAGGAAAGATGAAATCCGTGTGCTGGGCAGGGAGAAACTCCAGTTTTTTTTGCGTTCCCTGAAGGAAGCCTTTGCCGAAAAGCCCCCCGGAACCGATGGCCACTTTGCTCTGGATGATCTGCCAGCCGCTGCCATGTGGATCGCGTTCCGGTTGGAAAAAGACCAGGATGCGATTCTGCTGATAAGGTTTAAGGGTATTCCAGAGCGTGGAGGTCAGGACACCGGTGAAAAGATTGGCCAGCATAAAGATTATGGCATCCATCAGATAGATGCGACTGTAGAAGATCAGAATTCCGAGCAGGATAAAAAAGAGTCCCCACAGCGGAAGCCTTAACTCGCCCAGCAGGGAGACCAGTGCCAGAAAGAAGCTGATAATAGGGCTGATCATCAGAAAAAGATAGATCAGTCGTACGCCCGACCAGTAAAGGACTACGAAAATGATGAAGAAGTAAATAAAAGTGGTGCCCAGGTCCGGCTGAGCCAGGATCAATCCGACGGGCAGCAGGATAATAACAAACGGCAGGATCATGTCTTTGAGACTTTCGATCCTTTTCTTACGGTTTGAGATGTAGGCGGCCAGGGCCAGGATGGTCGCTATTTTGGCAGGTTCGGACGGCTGTATATAGAAATTCGTACCCGGGATTTGCAGCCAGCGTTCCACTCCTTTGCCGCTGGTTAAAACTATCACCAGGGTTACCAGCAGAATGCCGTAAAACCAGTAAGACATCACTTCGAGAGTGCGGGTGTTTATCGAGCTGGCGGTAAAACAGGCAACCAGAGACAGGGCCAGCCAGATCAACTGGCGATAGTAATGCGTCACCTGGCCGGCAGGGGCGGATTGAATCTGGTCGGCGCTGTAAATCATCAGGATGCCGAATAAGCTCAGCAGCAGAACCAGACTCATTAGAATCCAATCGTATTTTTTCAACCACATCATAGTTTCAGTCTTGGGTCATGGAAGGTTATTCCCGGTCGAGAGTGATCCTCCGGGAGCTTTCCTCTCGCTGGTTGATATCGATCCAGGCGAGCATCAGGTCGCGAACCAGCCGGGCATAAGTGGATCCATGCTCGCCGTGTTCGACTACGATTATAGTAACGATCTCCGGTTTATCGGCGGGGAAGAAGCCTACGAAAAGACCGTGGTCCTCCCCGTGAGGATTCTGTGAGGTACCGGTTTTTCCGGCCAGCTTTCGGGTATGACCCCAGAGTCTGCTCCCGCGGGCGGTCCCTTTAGGCTGGTTGACCACGCCGGTCAGCGGGGCCCTGAGAATTTCTATCTGCTCCGAGGCAATATCGAGCGCCGGCAGGTGGTGATCCTCCCGGTCCTGGAGCAGCATGTGGGGGCGGTACCGTTCTCCGGCGGTGCCGATGTAAGCATACATGCAAGCCAATTGCAAAGGAGTCAGGGTGATCTCTCCCTGGCCGATAGCCAGGTTGAGCACGTTGCCCGGACCCCAGTTACCTATACCATAATTGCTGTTGTACCAGTCGCTGTTGGGGATCAAGCCGGTTTCCTCGTTAGGCAGGTCTATGCCGCTCCTTTCGAAAAAACCGCTTTGCCGGCCGAATTCGTATAGATTCTCCAGACCAAGCTTGATTCCTAGATGGTAAAAATAGGTATCACAGGATTGAACAATGGCCTGTTGGTAATTTATTTTACCGTGGCCGGAGTGCTCCCAGCATTTAAAAAACCGCTCACCGTACTGAAGTCCTCCACGGCAGCGGACTTCCAATCCGGAATCATCCTTCCTGATATAACCCAGCTTGATTCCCAGCAGGGCGGTAAACAGCTTGAATGTCGAGCCGGGAGGATAGGTACCCTGGATGGCACGGTTTAAAAAAGGTTTTTTGGGATTATATTGCAGTTGGCGCCACTGGTCTCCGGAGATACCCACTGTCAGAAGGTTCGGGTCGAACGAGGGTTTGCTGAGCATGGCCAGAACCTCGCCGCTGTATGGGTCCAGAGAGATCATTACGCCGATTTCGACATTCTCCATTATCTTATACATCGCTTGCTGGAGACGGATATCGATGGTCAGTTGAATGTCCCGGCCTCTTTTGGGTAACACGGGAACCCTGTCCTGGAATGGACCCAATTCCCTGCCGCGGGCATCGACCTCGATGAATTTTACTCCCCGCTCGCCCCGAAGTATGTCCTCGTATTGGGCCTCAATACCGCTGCGGCCGATCAAACTGCCCAGCAGGTAGTCCTTATATCGGACCTGTTCGAGCTCCCTGTCGGTGATCTCTCCCACGTAACCCAGCACGTGAGCCAGCTGCTCCCCGTAAACATAGCTGCGTTTCATGTCCGAGCGGATAAAAATACCGGGGAATTCACTGCGGTGTTCCTCCACTATGGCCAGGGTTTTCTGGTCGATATCCATGGCCACCGTAAGCGGACTCATCCGCTGTCTGCGAGCCTTTTCGATCAGCTGTTCCTGCTGGGAGATGCTCAGCTCCAGCAGTCCGGAAAGCTTTTTTATGGCTGTGCGTATCGAGTCGAGGGGCTGGGGGTAAAGTTCGATCGAGTATGATGGAACGTTCTCGGCCAGCACCCAGCCGTTGCGGTCGGTGATCAGGCCGCGGGGCGGGGTGAGATCGATTCGACGCAGTCTGTTTTCCTCTGAATGCAGGCTGTATTTGTGGGTGTGCAGAACCTGGTACCTGAAAAAAATGGCCACCAGGATCAAAAATGGTATCAGGAAAAAAACCTGTGCCAGCTGGGCCTTGACCAGCCGGCCGGATACGCTTTCTTCCTGCATGCCGTGGAAGCTCATGGTTACCTGCTCGAAACCCGGGTTCTTAAATTTATCAGGAAGAGGATCCCCAATCCCAGCAGACAGGTATAAATCGCACACAGAGGAGTAAGCAGTAATATCTGGCGCAAGTAACTGCCGGGTACCTGGGAAAAGAAAACCCCGTAATAGACTATATCGTGCAGCATTTTGGCTGTAAAAATAATTACAGCCTGAACCAGGTAGTTGTTGCTGTAAAAGCTGTGGCGGATTTTGCCTATCCAAAACCCGATGATGGTTTTAGTCAAGGCGTGAAGTCCGAAAAAAGCATAGCTGAACGAGTCCTGGGCCAGGCCGCAAAAAAAACCGGCCACCGAACCCGCCTGGGGACCTTTGTAAAGGCCGATGAAAACCACCAGTATCAGAAACAGGTCCGGATAAACTTCTCCCAGAGAAATGTACTGGTAAAACAGCAGATGGATGAAAAACAACACCAGGGCGTATAGAGCAAGTCTCAGGTTGGACATCAGGGTTTTTCCCACAATTGGGTCAGCGAATCGGCCGCCTCGAACATCAGATCGCTCCCGGGGCTGACATACAAGGTGTCGACCAGCACGAACACTTCGGATATTTTGTCCAGATTAACCGCAGGCTCCATTTTGGCGCGCATCTGGATTCCCATTTCCACCTCTTTCTCAAGCTCCACAATCCTGCCTACCGGAATTCCTTTAGGGAAAAGCCCGCCCATTCCCGAGCTGACAATCAAGTCCCCCGGTTCCAACTGATTACGCAAGGGGATATTAAACATGTACATCTCGTTGTCAGGACCGCTGCCGACAATGGCGCGATCCTCTTTTCCCCGGGGTTTGGCGCTTACTCTGAATTCCGGATGGCTGAAAAGCTGGACCAGTGCCCGGTGCGGATCCACCTCGACCGTTTTGCCTACCAGACCCTCGGGAACCAGGACCGGCAGATTGGGTACCAGGCCGTCTTGGGCGCCCTTGTCTATGATAAACACGTGTGCTTTTTCTCCCAGGCCACCGCTGATTACCCGGCTGGCAATGAAATGCACGGAAGACCGTCGG
>CAZSTM010000083.1:4843-5965 GCA_964609635.1 uncultured Gemmatimonadales bacterium | reverse complement strand
GCGCTGGTTCTTCCTTTTTGCTTCCTCGAGCCGGTAGAGATCCAGGTTAAGCAGGAAGTTGCTTTTGCGTAACTTCTCGTTTTCCTTTTTCAATTGAAGGAAGTAATCCACCCGGGCGATGACCATTTGAAAAGGGGCGAGAATCGCCCGGTTAACCCTGCGGGCAAGGTAGAAGCGTCTCTGGCTGGAGAGCGAAATAGCGGTCAGAGAAAAAAGAACCAGCAGCAGAAATATCAGATTCTGTCTATGTTTCCAAAGGAAAAAGAAAAAACTGGACATGGGAGCCGAAACCGGACAAAGGGCAAGAAGATTTTACCCCGTATCAGTCGGTGGAAATGGTTGGAAAGTTCTAGCCTCGAGCAGCCGGCTGCGCAGGAGGTAATACTTTTCTCTCACCCGTTGTATTTATTCCCGGACCCGCAACTACACCGGTAGTGGGGCAACGAATAGACAAAGAGTCACTGGCTACTTGCTTTGGGTCAAAACGTTCCAGTATTTTTTCGGGTCATCGAGAATACGGCCCGTACCCCGGGCAACCACGGTCAGGGGCTCTTCATCGACATTGATCGGTAGGTTAGTCTCCTCTCGCAGCAGGTGGTCCATACCCCTGAGCAAGGAACCACCGCCGGTCATCACGATACCACGGTCGACTATATCGCTGGCCAGCTCGGGAGGTGTGCGTTCCAGGGCCAGGCGGACCGCCTCGACGATAGCCATTATCGGTTCCTGGAGAGATTCCCGGATCTCGCTGGAGTGTATTTTCACGGTCTTGGGTATTCCGGAGACAATATCCCGGCCTTTGACTTCCATATCTTTTTCCTGGCCCAGCGGATAAGCGCTGCCAATGGTGATCTTGATATGCTCGGCCGTCTGATCGCCGATGAGAATGCTGTAGTTCTTTTTTAAAAACTGCACTATGGCATCATCCATCTCATCGCCGCCGACACGGATCGATCTGTTGCTGACAATGCCTGAAAGAGCGATTACCGCTATCTCGGTGGTGCCTCCGCCGATGTCGATCACCATGTTCCCCGAAGGCGTGTCAACAGGCAGACCGACCCCGATAGCCGCCGCCATCGGCTCGGCCACCAGGTAATCCTCCTTGGCCCCGGCCGATTCTGC
>CAZSTM010000083.1:0-4833 GCA_964609635.1 uncultured Gemmatimonadales bacterium | reverse complement strand
GCGCACCGCCCGACGTTCAACTTCGGTGATGCCGCAGGGCACGCACACCAGCACCCGCGGTTTAATCGGGAGAAAACGGTCTTTCAGCACTGTCTTGATAAAATAACGGAGCATCTCCTCGGTTACTTCGAAGTCGGCTATCACTCCGTCTTTCAAGGGGCGAAGAGCAGTAATGCTGGATGGCGTACGGCCGAGCATGGCCTTGGCTTCTTTCCCCACCGCTTTGACTTTGCCGGTGTTGCGATCCACAGCCACCACGCTGGGCTCGTTTAGAACAATACCCTTGCCGCGTATGTAAACCAGGGTATTGGCCGTGCCAAGATCTATAGCGATCTCGTTTGTGAAAAACGATCCACTTGAGCTAATTTTTCCTCCTTCTCCGGCTGAGACTTGCCCGCTCCTGTGTTTCCACATCAGGAAGACAACCCCACCGACAATCAGGGCCAGCAGAACCAGAATTCCTAATGTAATTTGTATTGAAATAGCTTAATTCCTGGCTTATTGTGTTTGAGGGCCGACAGCAGGAAAAAAATAGTACCGGGACCGAAAGAAAGCAAGAATTTTTCTCCAGACGACGAACTTATCGAGAATATTAATCCGTCTTCCGGTTTTCATCGTAATAATCAAATATATCCGGCTGCTCATCATTTGCCGCATAGCCCGGGGATTTGGCTCGGGATGGTCCGGTTTTCCCTCCGTGGGCTGAAACTCCCTCCGGCGGCAATACCTCGGATTTGAAAAATTCCCGCTCCATCAGGCGTACGTAACTTGTCCAGTCGCCGGGTTCCGCGCTTTCCCTTTGATGAATCCGCATCACTCCGCTCATTTTGGCGTCGAGGTCATCGGCGAAGTGGACGATCAGCGCTTCCAGGGTGCGGGGAACCACCGGGCTGCCGAACTGGTACTGTCCGTGGTGGCTGAGAATAATATGTTTCAGGTGCCAGCCGACTTCTTGCGGGAAAGCCTTTGCCCGGCGGATATAGTCCTCCACTATTTCGACACCGATTACCAGGTGCCCGAGCAGCCTTCCCTTAGTCGAGGTGGCGAAAAAATTCTCCACGCTGTATTCTACTGTTTTGCCGATGTCGTGCAACAGGGCACCTGCGGTCACCATATCGAGCTCGACCTGGGGGTAGCGGCCGGCCATGTTCGAGGCATGGTAATGGACATTGAGCGTATGTTCGAGCAGGCCCCCCAGGTAAGGCTGGTGCCAGCGTTTGGCCGCCGGAGCACTGGCGAAACTTTCTCTTAGCTTACTGTCACCGAACATATTGCCCAGAAGTTTTTGCAGGGGGGCGAATTTTATCGACTCGACGAGATGATCCAGCTCTGATAACATCACTTCGGTGTCTTTCTCACAGCATGGCAGCAGGTCTTTCGGATGGTAACTACCGGGGGAGGGTCGAACGATGCTTTTAACCGAGATCTGGGGCCGGTCATCCCACTGATCCATTTGTCCCTGGAGGCGTACCACCTCTCCGGGCGCCAGGCCGGCGAGTTGCTCGTCGAATCCCTCCCACATCACCCCGGGCACCCGCCCGCCGGCATCGCCGAACTCGAATCGAAGATAAGGTTTCTGCTGGCGAGTTTGTTTGGTCTGGACTGAAGCCAGCAGGCAGATGCAATCTATGGCTTCGCCGGCTGCGTAATCGCGTAAGAGTTTGCTCATAGTCTAAGAGTCCGGATTATTTTTCAGACCACGGTTTCTTGAGTATTTCCAGGGCGGCCTTGAAGTCGGCGGGCGGGGGACTGGAAAAAGTCACCCTTTCGCCGGTGACCGGGTGATCGAAAGCAAGTTTTGCCGCATGCAGGGCCTGCCGCGCGCAAGTCTCCAGCAGTGCTGCGGCCCTGAGCCTGCGCTCTTTCGAGGAGCCCAGCCCGCGCAAAGCGGTGCTCCGGCCTCCATACAGGGGATCTCCCACTACCGGGTGGCCCCGGTAGGAGAAATGGACGCGGACCTGGTGCGTGCGGCCGGTTTGCAGAGTCACCTCGACCAGTTCGGCGATGTCGTAGCTTTCCAACACCCGGTAGTGAGTTATCGCGGGCCGGCCGTTGACCAGGGCCACAGCCATTTTTTTCCGGTTTCGGCGGCACCTGTCCAGCGGTTCGCTGATCGTGCCCTCCGGCTCGGGCCAGTGCCCCCAACTGAGACAGAGATAGGTCCGGACCGCCCGGTGCTTTTTTATCTGTTCGCTCAGGCGTTGATGGGCTACGAAAGTCTTGGCCACCACCAGCAGACCGCTGGTGTCCTTGTCCAGGCGGTGGACGATTCCCGGTCTCAGACGATCCAGATGGGGATCGAGTTTCCGACCCAGGTGGCCGAGCAAGGCGTTGACCAGAGTGCCCCTGTAATGACCCGGAGCCGGATGGACCACCATGCCGGCTGGTTTGTTTACCACCAGCAGAGAATCATCCTCGAAAACAATCTCGAGAGGAATACTCTCGCTCAGGGCGTTACTTCCGCGGGGTGATTCCTCCAGCGGAGGGAAGGTGAACTTTTCACCTGCGGCAACCGAATGGGAGGGCTTGGCCGGGTGTCCCGAATCCGCCTTTACAACCAGCCCTTTTCTGCAATGGGCCGCCGCCCTGGAACGCGAAATCCCAAGTCGCCGGGACAACACCACATCCAGGCGCCGGCCTTCATCCTGCTTGCTTCCCTCGATCTGTTTGATTCGCGGCGACCGGTTCATAAGCCTCTACTCCTCGTTGTGAGGAAACCAGCAGTCCGGAACCGCTAAGAGCCCCTCAGGGCTTTTCCATCCGGCGGAAGATCCTGGTCGGGTCCGGTTGTCTCTGGAGCTTTTTCGCCATAGAAAAGCAGACGCACAGCCAGAAGAATCGCCCCGCAGGTTACCACTATATCCGCAACGTTAAACACGGGCCAGGTAAGTTCCCCGATCCCGCATTCGATAAAATCCACTACCCGGCCATATAAAATCCGGTCGTGCAGGTTCCCCAGCGCTCCGCCGACTATGAGGTTGAGACAGACTAGGCCCAGCCGGTCCTCATATCCGGAAAAAAAGATATAACCGATCAGAAAAACGGCCACGGCTGAGGAGACCAGCACCAGAATCCATTTCGAGGGTAAACCCAGTTTCAGCCCGAAAGCGATGCCCTCGTTGTAAATAAACCGCAGCTTGATAAAACCCTCGACAAGCGGAATGGTTTCACCGTAGGCAGTCATAGTGCGGCGGACAATAAGCTTGGTGAAGAAATCGGTAAAGAACACAGCAGGGACTATGGTAAAGAATAACCACAGTCGGAATTTGCGAATGGTTCCGTTCGAGGATGCCTGGTTATTTGGCATTTTCTTCCTGGGATTTGCATTCTATGCATAGACGTGCATGAGGCACGGCTTCCAGACGGGACTTACCGATAGGATTGTCACAACTCTGACAGGTGCCGAATTTATCACCCTTGTAAAGCCTGCGTAAAGCTTCATCGATGTGATATAGCAGCCGGCTCTCTTTGCTGATATGCTGGAAGGCCTTTTCCTGGTTTTCCACATCGCTGCCCATGTCCGCCATGTGATAACTGTAAGAAGACAGGTCTCCTGAAGACTCCTTGAGGTTTTTCCGGAAATCTTCTCCAAAGCGACCCATAGCCTTGAGAATTTTCTCCCTTTCCTCAAGCAACCTCTTCTCGAAGTGTTTTTTATCTTTCTCGTTCATTTGGACCTCATCGCTGACTTCTTCTGTAATTGTTGTCGCAGGAAATACCACCCCGGGAAGCGGATTATTTTTTATGAATGGCAATCACCGCAGGCTCTCCATTTATCTCCCATTCCTGCCGGAAATCGTGGGAGGCAGGGAGCTCTGTGGTAAGGTGCTGGCAGAGCGTTTCCCGGCAGATATATTCACCGTGGCTCTCGAGAGCGGCCAGCACCTGCTCGGTGGACTCGATTCCTACTTCAATCCGGTCGAGAACTTTATAACCGGCTGATTTCCGCATGTTCTGTATCTTGTTGACAAGTTCGCGGGCAAAGCCTTCCTCGATAAGATCCCGGTCCAGTTCGGTGGAAAGTACCACTCCGTAGCTGCTGTCGAGTTCCACCACGTAACCTTCCCGGTCCCGGGAGCGCAGCTCCACATCCTCGAGTCTCACGGTAGCCGTTTCACCCTCGAGTTCTAGTTCCAACTCGCCTTTTCTCTGGAAGTCGTGAATTTCATCCTGCTCCAGCTCGGCCAGGGCTTGGGCCAGGGCCTTGACTTTTTTCCCGAACCTGGGTCCAGAGACCTTGTAATCCGGTTTCACGCTTAGAGTGACATAGTCATAAGCGTTCTGGATCGGCTGGATCAGTTTGACATTGATTTCCTCGCTGATAATCTCGCAGAGGGATTCGAATTCCTCTTGATTGTCGATGGCGTGCGGCATGGCAATCATCATGGTTTTCAGCGGCTGGCGTACCTTGATTCGGGAGCGGTTGCGGGCTGCCCGGCCGAGGATCGCCAGGTTGATGGCATCGGTCATCTTGCCTTCCAGTTTCGCATCTATCAGGCTTTCATCCGCTTCGGGGTAGCGGTTCAAATGTACGCTCTCGGGTTCATCCTCCAATTGAGCGGCCACCAGGTTGCCATAGAGCTCCTCGGCAAAAAACGGAGTGAAAGGGGCAATGGTCAGTGAGACCTTCTTAAGGACCCGCCACAGGGTTGCGAAAGCCTGGATCTTGTCCTCGGAGTCCCCGGACTGCCAGAAACGCCGGCGACTGCGCCGCACGTACCAGTTGCTGAGCTCGTCTATGACGAACTGCTGTACTCGGCGGGTCACCCGGGTCAGATCGTAGCGCGAGAGGTCTTCCCTTACCGCGGCGATGGTCGAGTTAAGGCGGCTGGT
>CAZSTM010000082.1:0-11070 GCA_964609635.1 uncultured Gemmatimonadales bacterium | reverse complement strand
GTGGGCGATCGGGCTGCTCCCCAGTCCGGCCTCGTTGGACAGGATGCCCCGGCTGACCCCGAACCTCAATGCCATGATCATGCTCATACCGACAGCCCCTCCACCAGCCGCCGAGGGGTTGAAAGCGGATTGCACGATCAGCCAGAGCTTGGCCGGGATTTCACCGATATTCATTAGCAGGATAAAAATGGCCACACCGATATACATAAAAATCATCGTGGGGACCAGTTTTTCGGCAACTATCCCGATCCGTTTTATTCCGCCGATAGTCACCATTCCGGTGAGCATCGAAATTATCAACCCGCTGATCCAGAAAGGCATGCCGAAACTGGTCTGAAAACTGGTGGCAATCGAATTCGACTGCATCATGTTGCCGGTGCCCAGCAGACAGGCCACCGAGCCGGTCAAGGCGAATATCAGGGCCATGACACGGCCCAGGCCCTTGAATTTCAGCCCCTTTGCCAGGTAATACATCGGCCCCCCGGCCATGGAGCCGTCCTCGGCCACTGAGCGGAACTTGATCGCCAGGATCGATTCTGCGTAGATTGTGGCCATGCCGCAAAGAGCGGTCATCCACATCCAGAATACGGCTCCCGGCCCGCCCCAGGCCACTGCGGTGGCCACTCCCGCGATGTTCCCCAGACCCACCGTAGCGGCAAGGGCGGTGCTCAGAGCCTGAAACGGAGAGATATCGCCTTTTTTCCGGCTGCTGTCATCTTTTCCCATCGCCCCCTGGAAAATCATCTTGAAGGCGGTGCCTATTTTACGAACCTGGATAAACCGCGTGCGCAGAGTGAGCAGAATTCCCGTGCCGAAAAGAACCGGTATCAACCACGGCCAGTACAGCATACTTTCCAATGCGTTCAGTGTGTCTTTCAAGCTTTCCAGAAACATGGATCAAACCCCAATACGGACCAGCCGGTGCGTAAGATGATTTAAAATCAATAGGTTTTTGTAGGGGCACGGCGTGCCGTGCCCTATGAACGGCACTAAGCTCTCATTCATTTCCGGGTGATCCACCGGCCGATGAAAGACAGCCTTCCGCTTCCTGAATCAGGCAAAAGCATTGGGGTGGAGAATCAGGTAACAAAGCAGAGCGATCAAGACCAGCGGGCAGACATATCGGATCTGGAAGGCGATCAGCCCGCCCAGGCGGCTGCCTGATTCACCGACGGCGAATTCCTCGATCAGTGCTTTGGTTCCCCATTTCCAGCCGATAAACAGGGCGATTAACAGTGCCCCCACAGTCAACGAGAACTGGCCGAAGAAAAGATCCATCATGTCCAGGAAGCTCAGGCTCCTGGAACCGATATCCATGATATTGGAAAGACCGCTCACCGCTCCCAGGCTCAAGGCACTGAAAATGCCGAGAACAAAGGCTATAAAACCGCTGACCAAAGTTGCCCGCTTGCGCGTCCATTTTCGCTCATCGACAAAATAGGCCACCGGCACCTCGAGCAGGCTTATGCTGCTGGTAAGCGCCGCCACCGAGAGCAGCAGGAAAAATCCCGTGCCGAAAAGCGTTCCGAACGGGATGCGGCTGAACAGACTCGGAAGAACGATAAAGATCAGCTTGGCGCCGACCTCGGGTTCCAGGCCTTCCATGGAATACAGGGCCGGGAAAATGGCCAGGCCGGCCAGCACGGCGATTAAGGTATCGGAAAAACAAACCCAGCCTGCCGAGTGAATTATATTTTCCTTACGGTGCATGTAGCTGCCGTAGGTGATCATGGTCCCCATACCCAGGCTCAACGAGAAAAATGCCTGTCCCAGGGCTGAAATCAGAGTACTGCCGGTTACCTTGCTCCAGTCTGCGCTCAGGTATTTTTTCAATCCTATATGAGCATTCTCCAGAGTCAGGGACCGGGCCACCAGCAACAGCAGGAGGATAAACAGCATCGGCATCAGTATTTTCGACCAGCGCTCGATCCCCTGCTTTACCCCACCCATGACCACCCCAACGGTTAACATTATGAACAGAAAATGCCAAAAGATCGCCCTGGTCGGGCTGGCGATGGTACCCAGGAAAATCTCATCTATTCTCTGGGCGGTAATCTGTGAACTGAACGTTCCGCCGGCGGTGGTGAAAATGTAACTCAGGGTCCAGCCGGCTACCACGCTGTAGTAGGAAAGTATGCCCCAGCCGGCTGTAACTCCCAGGAATCCTACCGCCACCCACAAGGACCTGGGAGCCAGCTGCCGGAAAACCCCGACAGGATTGCGCTGGGTGCGGCGACCGAGGGTTATCTCGCCTATCATCACGATAAAACCGAGCAGGATGACGAACACCAGGTAAATCTGAACGAATGCTCCTCCCCCGTTCTGGGCGGCCACGGTGGGGAACCGCCAGATATTCCCCAGACCGATGGCAGAACCGGAAGCCGCCAGAATAAAAGCCATTCTGGAACCCCAGTTATCTCTTTTCACCGACATTTAGCGCTCCCAAACATAGAAGAAGGAGCAAAAGAAAGTACCGACAACCTTTTGCTCCTTCAAGAGTTTCCTCTACCTATTCGTTGCACTTTGCTCAAATTGCGCCGATCCGGTTCTGGCAATTACCGCAGAATGATCGCAGATGCTCAATTCCCGGTGTCCGCCAAATCTCAAACACCGGCTGCGCTCTTGTTCCCGTGCCTTGCGGGCGGTTAAAACGGCAGGTCGTCATCTGCATCCTGGTCCGGAGGCTTGAAATCCTCGTAGCTTTCTTCCGCGGCCTGGGCAGGGGGAGCCGAGCCCTGTTTTCCGGCATCCGGGCCTCCGGCCGGAGGAGGCGCACCCTCGGCCGAGCGACCACCCAGGATTACCATCTCGTTCGCCACAATTTCGGTCACGAAACGTTTCTGTCCGCTCTGGTCCTCCCAGGAGCGGGTCTGAATCCTGCCACCGATGTAAACCTGCGAGCCCTTGTGCAGATACTCGTTGCAGATCTCCGCCAGTCTGCTCCAGGCAACCACGTTATGCCACTCCGTACGCTCCTCCCGCACACCCTCTTTGTTCATCCAGCTTTCACCGGTGGCCATCCTGAAGTTAGCCACCGGTACATTGCTCGATGTATAACGTAACTCGGGATCTGCGCCCAGGTTACCGATTAAAACAACCTTATTCACTCCTCTGCTGGCCATAAAACCTCCGCTGGGTTTTGAAAATCAACAAAACCGCCTGAAGTATATTACCAGGCTTCGATTCGGTCAGATTTTCGATTACATACCCCGCTTGCTATCGCGGACACCTCTCTCAAGAGATGATTACACTCTCGGTTCGGTGCGCGTCTATTTCTCAAGAGAGGAATTTCAGCCGCGATCCTGCTTTATCTCCTCGTAATCAGCATCTTCCACGTCGAAAGCGCTGAGATTTAATCCCTGCTTTCGGCGAACGGCCGCCTGCTGCCGCTTTCTAAGCTGCGCCATTCGGTAGACGCGGTAATAATAAGCCCCCTTTTGGAGTATATACATGAGCAGGCGAAACAGCAGATATAAAATAATAATTTTGAATATAATTTGCATTATTTTTTCACCTTTTATATACGCGCCGGGTTAAGTTCCCAACCCTCTGCCGCTGCAAACCATACCGGACGGCCCGGCGATTTCAGTTCCGTTGTATTATACTATACGCTTTTAAAATTAATGTCAATTATAATTTTAGTTAAGCCGCTCCTGCATCTGTCGGAAATTGGATTTCAATCCCTAAATGATTGCCCCCCGGCAACTATTCTTTGAATACGCTCTCCATAACTTCAAGGGCGAATCTTGCGGACACGGTAGCAGGACCGCCCCCCATCTCCATTGCTACTTCCACGGCTTCCAGAACTTCCCGCATCGAAGCACCCGCTTTAGCCGCCTGCTCGATATGCCACTGCATACATGGTTCACAATCAATGACCACCGAAATTCCAACGGCAATCAGCTCCTTGATCTTCCTGGATAAATTCCCCTCGGAGAAAGTTACTTTCTCCATTTCCAGGAATGCTTTATAAGTCCCGGAATTTAAAGACATTAGTTTTTCGTGAGCCGATCTTCTTTGTCTGGAAAGCTCTTCAAGATTGCTCATGGTTACCCCCGTGACAGAGATTCTTTATTAAGGCTGATTGAGCGGCATTGAAAAATCCTGTGGCAGAGCAAAGTTAAAACGCTAAAATCGATCCGGCAAACAAACTCGTTTTTTCTATCGCCGAATTTGGAGAAATAAAATTTTTCTTCAGGTTTCCACAAACAAATCTCTCCAATGTTTGACAACCGGGACTGCAAAGGCTAAATTAAAAGTCTATTAATCAGCAAGTTATAGCGGATTATCCAATCCGACCGGCTCACCACGGCATTTAACCGGCCCGTTAACCGCTGACCCAGAGGCAGGCTGATGGCGCGTAAACGGTACTCGACCACTGTGTTTGTCTTTTTCTTTTGCCTGCTGTGCCTGGTTTACCTGATTTGGGCCGGGCGGGTCTCTGCCTCATCAACGGGCGATCCTACGCGCTACTTTCCTTTAGGCCACCCGGTTTACGATTACCTGGACCGCCTCCAGGAACGGGGGCGATTGCAAGCGCTGAACCGCGCCCTACGTCCCTATACCCGGCTGCAGGTGCTCGAAGCCCTCAAAGCCCAAAACTCCTCCAAACTCAAGGCTTTCGAATCGGACTGGCTGGACATCCTGTGCAGCGAATGCCTGTCCGAACAGGAAACCACCCAGGCGAAAGACTCCGCCGCGATGACCGTGATCACCCGGCTGGAAGCCTCGGAGAGTTACAATTCCCTGCGCACGGACAGCTGGCAGAACACGGTGGGCTTTGGGTTCGGCGGCAGGTTCGGCCAGGTGACCTATGACGCCCGTTTCTTAAGGGCCCCTCACCTGCTGAGGCTTGCAGATACTACTTCGCACCGCGACCCCGAGGTCCAGGCCCCCTTTGAGGAGGGGTTGATCAGGCCCATGGAGGGTTACCTGAAAGCCGATTTCAGGCTGTTCGCAGGCGCTTTTTCTACGGAGATTTTTTTTGGACGCCTGGCGCGCAACTGGTCGCCGGCGCTCGGGCACAGCCTCATCCTGGGAGAGGATGCCGCCGGCTTCGACCAGCTGGCCCTGACCCTGCGCTCGCGGCACTTTGTGTTCTCGCACCTGGTGGCCGCCCTGGACGGGATGAACTACCGTAAGCCGGACCACAGCGAATTCACCCGGGCCGCAAGGTATTTAAGCGCCCACCGGCTCGACATCCGGGTGCGCGACAATATTCGTTTCGGCATTACCGAGACCGTGGTCTACGGCGGAGAAAACGCCGGTTTCGACCCTGCGCTGATGAACCCGGTAACCAGTTTTCGCCTGGTGGGTATTCAAAACAAGACGGATCACGCCAACAATACCCTGTTGAGCCTGGATGGTCTTTACATCGCAGCCGACCGTCTGACCCTGTTCGGCCAGTTTCTTTTCGACGATATGCTCAGAAGCGACCTCTTCCAGGACCGCTGGGCTTGTGATCTCGGAGCGCACTGGCGAGACCTGCCCGGGCTCGAGGGCACTACCGCCAGCCTGCAGGCCACCATAGTCTCGAGTTTTGCTTACAACACCTTCAGGCCCTACGAGCGCTACCTGCTCTACGGACGCCCGCTGGGCGCCCCGGCAGGCAACGATTACCGGCGGCTGGCCGGCTCCATAAGGTTCTTTATCAATTCCAGGCTTGACCTGCAGGCACGCCTTATCGCTCTCGAGCGCGGCGCCCGGCGCGTGGCCGGCCCCATGACACCCTTTGTCAATTCAATCGGTATGCCTTATCCCACGCCGGTAGTAGAACGAACCCTGGAGGCCGCTTTAAGCTTGAGGTGGCAGCCTCATCCCTCTGCTCATATCAGCGCCGAGGGCGGGTTTGTCAACCGCCGCAATATGGATAACCGCCCTGACTGTCGCAGCAGGCGGGGTTTCTTGGGCCTGACAATTTCGATCTACCGGGATATGCCGATCACTTTCTAACCATAAACGTTTCATTGAACCGGGAAACGGTCAGCATGAAAAAAACAGTTAAGCCATCCGCTGAAAAACCGAATGGGGCCACCAAGGATTTACAGCATGAAATAAACACCCTGCGCAACCACTGCCGGAAACTTGAGCTCCTGTACAAGATCAGTAAGAGCCTGGGCGAAGAACGTGAATATCACAAGCTTCTGGAAATGATTCTAGATAAGACCATGAAAACCCTGCAAGCCGAGCGCGGTGTGATTGTTACCGGCAGCCCCGAGGATTTCGAGGTCAAGGTGGTCCGCAACATCGAGGGCAAGGAACTGCCAAACGATCCCAAGGCGGTAAGCCGAACCGTTGTGCGCAAAGTCCTCGAAAAGGGCGAGCCGTTTTTTAGAAAGAATGTCCTGGAAGACAAAGAATTCAGTCCCAGCCGCAGTATGATAGCCAGGAAACTTCGCTCAATTTTGTGTGTGCCGCTGATTATCGACGAGCGGCCCTTTGGTGCCATCTATGTAGAGAACCGCTCCCTGACCGCCTGTTTCATGGAAGAGGACCTGGAGCTGATGAGCGAACTGGCCGGACTCTCGGCCAACAGCATTAAAAACGCCCTGAACTTCCTGGAACTCAGCCGCGGCGGTATTACAAAAATCGGCGAGACCCTGCGCCAGGATTACGATTTCAGCATGATTATCGGCAAGAGCAAGCGGATGATAGAGGTGATGGAGCTGGCCGCACGGGTGGCCTCCACGGACGCCACCGTGCTGATAACCGGCGACAGCGGCACGGGCAAGGAACTGATCGCCCGGGCAATTTACCTCAACAGCCACCGCAAGGAAAAGCCTTTCATGGCTATAAACTGCGGAGCCCTGCCCCCAGGCCTGCTGGAATCGGAACTGTTCGGCCATGTCAAGGGCGCTTTCACCGGGGCTTACGCCAACAAAGTGGGACGGTTCGAAGCGGCGGATGGAGGAACGATACTCCTCGACGAGGTTGGAGATATGCCTCCTGAACTACAGGTGAAGCTCTTGCGCGTGCTGCAGTTCGGAGAGTTCGAAAAAGTGGGAAGTTACACGCTGCAAAAGGTGGATGTGCGAATCATCGCCGCCACCAACAGGGACCTGAAAAAAATGATGGAAGCCGGCCAGTTTCGTGAAGACCTCTACTACCGGTTGAAAATTATCGAAATCGATTTCCCACCGCTCAGGGAGCGGCCCGCCGATGTGTCGCTGTTGATCGAACATTTTGTCAAAGTCCATTCCGAACGGCTGGGCATGCGAATCGACAGCATTGACCTCCAGTTCGTAAGACTTCTCGAACGCTATCCCTTCCCCGGTAACGTGCGGGAGCTGGAGAGTATTATCCAGCGAGCTATCATCCTGGCCCGGGAAAACTCTGTCACCGCTTACGAACTGCCGCCGGAGGTGCTCGGCAGTGCCGGAGTGACCCCTGCAAAGGCCGGCTCCCAGGAGCGCATGATCTCTCTCGCACGCACCAACAAAGAATTGAAAGCCGCCCGCGATGAGGCCTCACGCCAGGCCGTGACTGAAGTGGAGCGGGCTTTCCTGGAGAACTCCCTTGACCAGGCCGGGGGAAACATCTCCAAAGCAGCTAAAAATACCGGGATGAACCGCAGCCTCTTCCAGCGCCTTGTCAAAAAACATGCTTTGCAAGTGGATAAGAGCAAGTACAAAAAAAGCTGATTGTCCTTACAACTGGTACATAACGGGTAACATTATCATTAAATTGGTACCGGGAGGTCACCATTGGTATATCAAGCGTACAATCCGCTATCCGTAGTAAATATTTCAACTATCCATATTATAATGAGTTACTATGGTACAGAAACCCTTATTATCAAGATTAACGGCTAACCCTGTTCAATTAACACTTTTCGTTCTTATGGCACAAATATTGATTATTATTTATACATCTCTCTTAATTATAAAGCGATAATTTAAAATAAATTCCAAGTGTATGAACTCTAAATCGTTCGATAAAATCTCTATCGCGTTCGCAGCAGTTCTCTGGCTCCTTCCCATACCTGTATGGCCCGCCGGCTACGTGGAGGAGACTCTGTCCATTCCCCCGGGGATCGATTACGGGTGGACCTCCTTCCCGGATGACCCTTACTCTTCAGGAAACGCTTTTCTTGTTGCGCCCCTGCCTATGATAGAACAAGACAGTGTAAGCGGTGTCTGGATAATGGAACCGGACCGGCAGGGAGATTACGAAATCCGGAACCTGTTTAGCTTCCGGGAGGCAATCCAGGCTTTCCCGGCCGATATCAACGGGGACGGCTCCCGGGACTTAGTGGTCTTTTTTAGAGAAAAACCTGTATTCAGGGCATATATCGCCCGCTCGGACAGAACCGGCGGCTCAGACACAGACAGCCAATTCATAGTAGAGGACAGCTTGCCCCTTGGGCCCAGTCTCTATACGGGCGCCGGTGACCTTAACGGCGACGGCCTGGCCGAAATATTGGCCCGTAACTTCAGAATAGAACAAGACTTGAACGTGCTTACAATTCTCTGGGCCGAGCCCTCCGACTCGGAGTACATTTCCTATACCCGCTTTGACACTCTCTCCCTTCAACGCCCCTCTGTATCCAGCAGCTTGATAACCGGTGATTTCCTGTTTGGGGATTACAACGGGGACGGGCTTAATGATTTCGTCTTCCTGGGTTACCTGTTTGTCAACCAGGGTGATGAGCGGTTCGAGCCGATCGAACTGCCAGGTTTCACCGAGCCGGCCGACCGCCTGCTCGGTGCGGCGGATTTCGACGGAGACGGACTTACCGAGCTGTTAGGCATCCAGGAAAAAGTAAATAGAGATACCCCGGAGAAATTTATCATTTTCGGTTTTGAGCCGGAGAACGGATTCTACGCAGAACTTATCCTGGAATCCAATACCGAGGGGATGAATACTTTTAAATTCGGCGAACTCACCGGTGACCGATACCCCGATCTGGCTGTCTATAACGGCGCCACCCTGACCGTTTTCCGTGGAACACAGGATAGTGCTTTATTCCGAGAACCGGATACACTTCTGACCGACCTGAACGGCAAAAAGCTGATCGGCCCGATCGACTGGAACCGCGACGGGTTGCTGGACTGGATGTTTCTGGATCCGAGAACAGCGATCACCGTAAAAATCCAGCAGGCTCCCCTGTATATGGATAAATCGGCCGAGGTCGGTATGGATTTCGAGATGGCCGGCCATGCCGCGGCTGTGGCGGATTTCAACAACGACGGTTACCCGGATATATATGTTGTCAACGGCAGCGGGCCGAATGCCCTTTTTGCCGGGGATGCCGGAGGGAGTTTCAGCGAGGTGGCCGAAGAGGCCGGAGTAGCCCTGGCCAATGACGGCATAAGCTGCGCCTGGGGCGATTACAACAATGATGGGTTCGTGGACCTCTTTGTCGCCGGAATGTCATTGCCGGATAAGCTGTTTCACAACAACGGCGACGGGACGTTTTCCGACTCCAGCCGCCTTCTGGGTGTCAGCAATTCCGGCGAACGGATAACTTCCGTCTGCTGGGGCGACGTGAACAACGACGGCTGGCTCGACATTCTGCTCGGCAACTATGACGGTTCCAATCTGCTGCTGCTTAATCAATCCGGACATGGTTTCCTGGACAGGACACCGGACGTGCTCGAGTGGGACTACAAGACCGAAAGCGCGGTACTGGTGGATGTGAACCTGGACGGCCGCCTCGATATGGTGACCCTCAACGCCGAAGGCCCGACCCGCCTGATCCTCTCCACAGGCACGGGCTTTAACGATGTTACCGCCGCCAGTGGGCTGAACCCCGATGAAGACTATAAAAAATTCGGACAGACCCAGACCTGGGGGGATTTCAACAGAGACGGTTATCCGGACCTCTATATTACCCGCGCCCAGGACGTGGACATGCTCTTTTTAAACCGCGGTAAGCAGTCCGGTCCATATTTTAATCTGGCTTTTTCCGGGCACCATTCCGGCAAGTACGGCAGGATCGCCTCTGCTGTGGCGGATTTCGACGCCAATGGCGCTCCGGACCTTTTCATTGCACGCAGCTCCCGTTTCGGAGACTTTATCTCCAGTCCCGGCGACCTGCTGTTCCTGGGAGATCTCTCGAAAGACCATCCGCTGGTCGATGTTAACGCTTCCGACGGGTCGGAAGTCGCCACGCCAGAAAACCTGCTGGGACTAGACCGGTATGTCGACAGCAGCCTCCCGGTCGCGGGAGATTTCGATCTGGATGGAGACCTGGACCTGTTGTTGGTCAATTACTTGCCGGACAATCCACTGGGCCTGTTCCAGGGAAGCCCCCTGCCTTTGAGCTACATGCAGAACCAGAGCCAGGTCAACGGTAACCTGATCGTAAAATTGCGCCGAACCAACCATCAGAGCATCGTGGGAACCCGGGTGGTGCTCAATGACGGCGACAAACGATATACCGGCGTGGTTTCCGGAGGCTCGGGCAGAATCCAGACTGGAGACATTCTCTTATTCTCCCTTGGTACGACCGGCTCCGCCGACAGCCTCACTGTCTTCTGGCCGCAGGGCAATGTTAGTACCTTCCAGGGCCCTGTCTACCCTGGAACGCTGGAAGTAGTCGACGACCGCCGGGGACCGGTGATTACCCCCCTCGAGCTGCCCGGCCTGGTGCCGGCCGTAAGACCTCTGCCGTCGAATATGGACACCTTCTACGTTATTATTCTGGTCGAAGACGACAGCCCGATAGAGAGGGTTTCCGCGGACCTTTATGACATGTCCTCCGAAACACCGGGCTTTTCAACGATACTCGGTGTCCAGACAGATACCCCTGGAGTATTCCAACTGGCGATCCCGGCTCCTGCACCCGGAGACAGCCTGGGTTACAGCATCAGGGCCCGCGACATTTACCACAATGTCAGTGTTTTGCCCGAGACCTCGTACCGTTTCTTCCACCTGAAAATCTCCCTGAATTATATCATGGGGGATATCAGACGGGATGGAAGGGTAAATATCTTAGATCTGGTTCGTTTGCTGCTAATTATACATCAGAGCGGAAGCTCGCCCAGCGAGGAAGAGTTAATCCGCGCAGATATTAACCGCGACGGCCAGGTGGACCAGGCCGTCGACTTCGACGAGTCGGAGACCTCC
>CAZSTM010000081.1:0-11071 GCA_964609635.1 uncultured Gemmatimonadales bacterium | reverse complement strand
ATGGGTTTCGAGGCCGGCATGGTCGGAGCCGCGGCCATGGCCATGATCGAACTGGGCCTGAATAAACCTGCGGTTTGATTGCCTGGCAGAACCATCCAAAATAAGTACAGGGGCCACCGGCCGGTCGCCCCTTACCGGGTACTGATTAAACATCAGGTATCCATTATCCTAAGAACACCGGGAGAAATAAATTATATGCCGGATGTGCTCGCCCTGGATTTCGACGGAGTTATCTGCGACAGCCTGCTGGAATCCTACCTGATCACCTGGCGCATAGCCGGGAATTTCGGTCCCCGGCTCGCCCCGGACAACAACTCTTTGCCTACCCTCGAGAACATACAGCTCTTCCGTCGCGAGAACCTGGAGCACTGGAACTCGTTTAAAGCTCTGGTGCCGTTCTGCAACCGCAGCGAGGATTACCTGCTGGCCCACCGGGCGGTGCGTGAAAACCGGCGTATCACCAACCAGGAACAGTTCAAGGCTTTTGCAGCCAGCCAGCCGCGGGAGCCACTGGATCGCTTCCACCAAGAATTTTACCTCGAGCGTTATAAGCTGGCCGACAAAGACCGCAAGGCCTGGCTGTCGCTGAACGCCGCCTATCCGGGAGTAGCAGACTCTTTGAATATCCTTGCCGGGGAGTTCAAGCTTGCGGTGGCCACTTCCAAAGACCGGGAATCGGTTCGCCTGCTGCTGCACGATTACGGCATTGACGGGCTTTTCGAGCCGCAGGCCGTACTGGATAAATCCGCAGGCGCCTCCAAGCGCGCCCACCTGGCCGCCTTGCACAGGATGTACAACTGCCCTTTCAACCGGATCTCTTTTATCGATGACAAGGTGGCCCACCTGATCGATTGCCGTCCGCTGGGAGTGCGCCCTTTTCTGGCCGGCTGGGGCTACAACGGACCCGAAGAACACGAGCTGGCCCGAAAGCATACAATCCCGATCCTCAAACTTGAAAACTTATCCTCCATCAGTCCGGCCTGAACCCGGGAGACATTATGACAAGGTACCTCACATTACTATTAATCAGCCTGTTTACTCCGTTAATCGCCGGCGCGGCGACCGCCGCTCCGCGGGTGAGTTATATCGATGTGGCCCAGCGCCACGAATACCAGAAGCACCACCTGTTCGACTCCGGCCAGCTGCTGTACGGGCATGTCAGCGTGGCCGACGCCGCAGGCAGCCACACGGTGGCGCTGCTGTGGCGCGATGCCTACGGCAGAATCGCCGGGGCGGACACGGTACGGGTGGCGGCTCCCGTGGCGGCGGCCGATTTCAAGATTCCGCTCGAGAGGCCGCTCAGCTTTGTCAACCGTATCGAGGCCACCCTCGACGGGGTCCTGCAGCTGGAGACGGCGGATTTTCGCATCCGACCGCCCGGCCGCCCGTGGGATGACTACTATTCCATGGTCTGGGCCGGCTACCAGTACGAGTACCTGGACTCCCTGCGCTGCGCCGGGATCAACACCCACATGGTTTATAAGGATTTCCCTTATTTCGAGCAGTTGATCGCCGCCGATTTCGAAACCTACGTGGACAATATCTGCTGGCGTGTTTTCGCACCCTACCACAAGTGGCGCCCGCGCTGGAGTGCGATCAAACGGCAGGTGGCCGCGGATCCTTACAACACTTCGCTGCTGGTGAGGGTACCCTCTTTCGAGGACCCAGCCACCGAGGAGGCGATCAAGACCACTGTCCAGCAGATTGTCAACTACCACAAACCCCACCGTCCCATTTTTTTCAACCTGGCCGATGAAATGGGTATCGGCGACCAGAGCGGCCCGATCGATTTCGACCATTCCGTTTTCAGCCGGGAAGCTTTCATCGGCTACCTCAAGGAAAAGTATGGAACCGTCGAGGCGCTGAACCGGCAGTGGGACACCGAACTGGCCTCCTTTTACCGGGCCGCGCGGGACACGCTCACCCTGACCGATGTAGCCATGGATCGAATCTGGAGCAAAGAGCTGGCCAACCGATTCGGCAGCCCCTCGGCCTGCGCCCGGCATTTCGGACTGAAACTGCCCGAGATCGAGGATTACATTGCACTCAACCTGCGTCTCAAGAGCACTCCGCCGAAAACCGTTGAACAGATTGAAAAGCTCTTGCCGAGGCTGAAAAAAAACTTCGCCCTCGGCAAGGTGAGCGCCGAAGAGCTGGCGCGCTTCGCGGATAAATTCCACCAGTGGACCAGATCGCTGGTGATAGCCAATCCGAGCGACTGGAACCTCAGCCCCTGGATGGACCACAAGGATTTCATGGACCGGAGCATCGCCCGGGCCATGGGCAAGGCTTACCGGTATGCGCGCGAGGCCGATCCCGAGGGCACCTTCGGTTTTACCGGCGGCCACCATCCCGGCGCTTTCGCAGGCTACAACCTGGAATACTTGAGTCGTGTGGCGGATATCCAGGTCCCCTACAACCTGGCCGGCGATGTGGAAATCCTGCGCTCGCTGAACAAGGAAACCATCCTGGTGACCCCCACCTGGGACAACGATGAAAGGGGGATACGCAGGCTCTGGTATCACTTCTTCCACAACGACCACGGGGTGATCTTCTGGGACAACGACGAGCCGAAAAATAAGTTAATCGAGAAAAAGGACGGCCGGCTCACCGACCGGGCGCGTGTCTTCCAGCCGTACCTCGATGAACTTACCACAGGACTGGGCAAGCTTATCCTGAATTCCGAGCGTCAGCACGACCGCATTGCGGTGCTCTATTCCCACCCCTCGATCCGGGTCCACTGGATGTTACAGCATCTGGGCTTGGGAAGAGAATGGATTCTGAGGGAAAGCTGGCATGAGTACAGGGAGCTGAATTTCAACCGGATGCGCTTAGCCCTTCTCAAGCTGATAGAGGACCACTTCCTGCAGTATGATTTCATAAGCTGGGTGCAGCTGTCCCGGGGTATCCTGAACGAAGGAGAGTACGACCTGCTGTTTTTGCCCCAGACCATCGCGCTCTCTGATGCCGAGGCGGCCGCTGTCGAAAGCTTTGTCAAGCGCGGGGGCACGGTAGTGGCCGACTTCCGCTGCGGCTTAATGGATGGATGCGGTAAAGCCCGGAAGACAGGCGCGCTGGATAAGGTGTTCGGTATCCGCAGCGAACCCGGGGCCCGGGGCGAGATCAACCGGGTAAGCCTCGCCGGAGCGCAAGAGGTGAACCTGGGCCCGGTTCCGGTATATATTAACAGCTACGGCCAGGGAAAGGCTATCTACCTTAACCGCTCGGTTACCGACTACTACCTGCAGCGCCAGAAGCCCGGAACGGACAATGAAATTTTCAGCCTGTTCACTGCTCTGTTCGATACCGCCGGTATCGTGCGCCCGGCGGAAATTACCCTCACGGACGGTTCCCGGCTGCCGGGAACCGAGCTGGTGCGCTACCGCAACGGCGACCAGGAAATCCTGGCACTGTTCAGGAACGCCCAGGTCAGTATAGTCGGTATAGGCGGTACCGAAAAAGTGGATAACTCCGCTTTTGAGAAACAGGAATCCTTGCGCCTCAGTCTGCCCGGCCCCTCCCATGTCTATGACCTTCGCGCCGGCCGTTACCTAGGCTACGATTCCGATTTCTCTTTCACGCTCGATCCCTGGAACCCCATGATCCTCAGTCTTAACCCGCGCAGGCTTTCAGGGATCGAAGCTGTTCCCTCCAGCGAGATTTGCCGTCTGGGGCAGCCGTTTTGCTTTAATATCAATTTACCTTTTTCCGATCATCCTGTCTCTGTCGAGTCTCGCAACGTTGTCGCTGCGCGCGTTTTTTCTCCCACCGGCCGGAGGCTCTACCACTATGAATCCCGCCTTATTTTTAGCGGTGATTCAGCCTATTTCGACCTTCCTCTTGCTGTTAACGATCCTGAGGGTGAATACTCAGTCACATTCAGGCATGTCTCCACCGGTCTGGCAACCACTGTCAAACTGCAGGCTCGAAAATAGCCGATAGATAGCCGTTAAACCCTCCGTTTTAAGCGGTCTGGCTCAAAACCAGGCCGCTTTTTTCTTAACTTTATTTTTTTGCTTTCCCTCTTGACAAAGATCTATATTCTCCCTATATTGTGACTAATTAGTCACATTTAAATGGAGTTTTACATATGCCAACCAAAACTTTTCATAAGCTCTTCCCATCAAAACGGGGAAAAATCCTTTCCTCCGCCATAGATTTATTTGCCGGCAAAGGATACTCCAACACCAGCATGGAAGCCGTAGCCAAAGCTGCGGGAATCGCCAAAGGTTCATTATATCGTTATTTTGAAGGAAAGAAAGACCTTTTCATGCTGGTAGTCGACTCCCTGGTTTCAGATTTCGATGACTATGCCAGGGAATATCTGGAGGAGCGTAAGGATTACAACGTGTTCGATACAATTCGCGACCATTTGGTCGCAATTTACAAGTTCCAAAAAATTTTTCCTGTGCATTTAAGAGTCCTCTATAATGTACTGTACCAGGAAGACCTCGAGTTCAAAGGCGAGGTTCTGGCCAAGTTCGGCAAGCTCACTACCCGGTACACCAGTCTGCTGCTCCAGCACGGTATCGCCCGGGGCGAGGTGCGCGAGGACATCGACCTGGAGGCCGCAGCCTTTGTTATCGAGAGCGTGGTCGACCGGTTTCACGACGGGGTCACTCAGCCTTTCCTGGATCACGGTTTCGGCCTGTACCAGGCTCCCCAGGAAGTGATCGACCGCAAGGCCGACCTGATAGTAGAGGGTTTCCGCCGGGCCTTGGGCAAACCGGCGCCTGCCGAGATACAAGCCAGAGAAAAACCGGACACCAAACGGAAAAGCTAAATTGAGAAAATACCATCTGCTTTTACGAGCAACAGGAGCCGTCATATTATGCCGAATAAAATTTTCAATCTTTCGATAGCCCCGGCCTGGCTGGTGTTCGCGGCGGTCCTAATTTTTCCGCCGGCCGCCCGGGCCATGACTCTGGCCGAGGCCGTGGCTTACGCCATGGAACACAACCGGGATGTCCTCTCGGTGCAAGAACAGATTGTCCAGCGAAAAGGGCAGGTCACCGAGGCCCGGGCGGATGCTTTCCCCGAGTTAAACCTGTCGCTCACCAGCTATCGCGTACGCGACCCCGGGTTTCTCAACAGCACTTTCGGTCAGTCGCTCCTCAAAGGCGGCGGCGATGCTGACTTTCCCATACCCATTGAAGCGATCATGCCCAAACCGCAGACATTCTATGCAACCACCATGAATTTTAACCAGCCTCTTTTTACCTGGGGCAAGTTATCCAACTCAGTAAAGCTGGCCGGCCTGGGTATCGACGAGGTGGACCTGCTGCTGAAAGCAACCCTTCAGCAAGTGGCTTACCAGGTAACCGGAGCTTTCTACGAGGTGCTGCTGGCCGAGGAAACGGTAAACGTCTATGAAAAGTCCATCGAGGTGCAGCAGAGGTACCTGAAGCAGACCCGGGATTTCATGGAAGTCGGGGACGCCACCAGGCTGGACCTTCTGAGGGCCGAGACCCAGCTGGCCACGACCGAACCCGGACTGCTCCAGGCCCGCCACAACCTGGTGCAGGCGAAAAAGAACCTCAACTTCCTGCTCGGCCGTCCCCTGGAAACAGAGGTCCTCACCGCGCCGGTGGATGAGCCGTCCGATCCCGAGGCGCCGAGCCTGGAAAATGTGATAAGCCAAGCCATCCTCGGCCGGCCGGACCTGCAAAGACTCAATGTCCAGGTAAAAATGTACGATAAGACCGTAAAGGTTTTCAAAGCCGATTTCAGACCCAGGGTAGATCTTAACGGCTACTATGGCTTTTCGACCATCGATACCAGGGATCAGTTCGATCGCAGCTTCGAGGCCTGGAGGGTGGCCGTGGAGGTAAGTATCCCTGTATTCGATGGGTTTCGCAACCGGGGGATTGTCAGGCAGTACAAATCCCAGCAGGCGCAAAAAGAGATCGAGACCGCCACCTTGGCCGAGAGAATCAGGCTGGAAGCCCGTCAGAGTATCGATGCTTTCACCGCGGCCGTTGAGGTATTCCGGGCCCGCCGGATGGCCCTGGCCAGCGCCGAGGAACAGGAGCGCGTAACCGCCGACATGTACGAACAGGGGCTGGCTACCAGCTACGAACTTCTTGACTCGAATCAGAAAACCATTCAAGCCCGCACCGATTACCTCAACTCCCGCTACAACATGCTGTTGCAGCAGGCGGCGCTGAAAAAGGTGATGGGTACACCGGTGGATAAACTTTTCAACTTTAACGGGTGAATTGACCCGCGAGCGAATATTAATAATCAAAAAAACCTTAACAATCGAAGATTCCCGGCAGCTTGCTGCGCCGGAGTCTTCAATTAACCCCGAAAGGTATTAAAAATGGTTGGAACGCTTTTTTCATTTTGCTCTATCAGGGGAGTTAAGATGAGCAATAAAGTCGGGTCGGCGCTGCTTTTGCTGCTGATGCTGGCTGCGATCTCCGGCTGCTCCAAGAGCAAGGCCGAAGATTCTGAAGACAAAGCCGAAACTCGTCAACAGCGGCTGATCAATGTCCAGGTGCAGGCCGTGCATCCTACCGAGCTCGGAGAATATCTGAACCTTACAGGGTACACCGAAGCCGGCCGCGACATAGTTATCTCCAGCGAACAGGGCGGCACGGTTCAGGAACTGCTGGTGGACCGGGGAAACCAGGTCGCCGAGGGGCAGATTCTGGCCCGGGTTAGCGCGGATATCTACCAGGCACAGTTAACCGAGGCCCAGGCCAACCTGCGGTTGAAGCAAGCCGGACTGAAAAAGGCCAAAACCCTTTTTGAAAGGGGAAGCATTACCGCCATGCTCCGTCTGCAGGCCCAGGTCGAACATGATGCAGCCGCCGCCCAGGTGGAGCTGGCCAAAAGCCGGCTGGTGCGCGCGGTGATCACCGCCCCTTTCAGCGGGGTTATCGATGACCGCTTTGTCGAACAGGGAGAGATGCTGCCTCCCGGGGGGCGGCTCCTGCGCCTGGTGGATAGAAGCCGCATGAAAGTAGTGAGCGAGTTCTCAGAGTCTGATGTCACCACTTTCCGACCGGGGGTCAACGCCGAGGTTCATTTCGACGCCCTGCCCGGGCAGACGTTCCAGGCCGAGCTCGCTTTTGTCGCCGCCAGCGCCGACCAGGCCAGCCGCACTTTCCCCTGCGAGTTTAATCTGTCGAATCCGGACAGGATGATCCGCGGAGGCATGATCGCGCGCATCCATGTACTCAAAGAGCTGCATACCGATGTGCTGGTATTGCCGCAGACAACTTTAGTGGAAACCGAAAACGGTAGAAGCCTGTTCGTGCTGGAGGAAAAAATCGCGGTGAGGAAGTCGGTCACTCTCGGAGCTTCCAACAACGGAATGGTAATCGTAAAAAGCGGACTCGAACCCGGAGAGTCGGTAATAGTCTCAGGTCACCGGGACCTGGTGGACGGCCAGCAGGTGCGTGTCACCGGGAGAAAGGACTGAGCCCGCAATGCTAGTGACCGAAATCGCCCTTAAACACCGTCTCAGTGTCTTCGTGCTGCTTTTTATCGTGGTTGTCACCGGCTCCTACAGTTACCTGAAACTGCCCAAGGAGTCGGAACCGGATATCACCATACCTTACATAGTCATCCACACCGCCTATTTCGGCGTCTCTCCTAATGATATCGAAAATCTGATCACCCGGCCCATCGAGCGCGAGCTCAAAGGCATCTCCGACGTGGAGGAGATCACCTCCACCAGCCAGGAAAGTTATTCGGTGATCGTCATCGAGTTCGTGGCGGGCACGGATATCGACAACGCCCTGCAGAAGGTTCGCGACAAGGTGGACCTGGCCAAGCCCGACCTGCCCGAGGATGCCGAGGACCCGGCGATCACCGAGATCAACTTTTCCGACCTGCCGATTATAGTCCTCAATGTCTCGGGCAAGATGGGACTGGTGGGACTTAAAAAAATCGCCGAGGACCTGGAAGACCAGATCGAGACCGTCCCGGGAGTTATCGAGGCCACGGTCACCGGCGGCCTCACCCGTGAGGTTCAGGTAAATCTCGATCCGTATCGCTTACGCTTTTATAACCTGTCGGTGACCGATGTGATTGATGCGGTGCGCAACGAGCACCTGGACACTCCGGGCGGCGCCATCGACATCGGGAGCACCAAGTACACGGTGCGCATCCCCGGAGAGTTCAAAGAACCCCAGAAGATGAAAGACATCATTGTCAAAGTAAAGAACAACCGGCCGATATACTTACGCGACGTGGCCGAGGTGGTCTATTCTTTCAAGGAGAGGGATACGATCAGCCGTCTCAACAGAGTTGAAACCGTATCCATCTCGGTGCAGAAACGTAGCGGCGAGAACCTGCTGGTTATCGCCGACAAGATTAAGAAGCTAATCGAGCAGACCCAGGCCAAGCTGCCTCCCGGGGTGGAGATCAAGATCACCGGAGACCGCTCAAAAGACATCCGAATAATGGTCAACGAGCTGGAGAACAATATTATCAGCGGCCTGATCCTGGTGGTTCTGGTGCTTTTCGTGGTTATGGGCGTACGGAACGCTTTCCTGGTCGGCATCGCCATACCGTTGTCCATGCTGGTGGGCTTCCTGGTATTGACCATCATGGGACAGACGATGAACTTTGTGGTGTTGTTCTCTTTAATTCTGGCTGTGGGCATGCTGGTCGACAACGCGGTGGTGATCGTGGAGAACATTTTCCGCCACCACCAGGAAGGCATGAGCGTGTGGGAGGCCGCCAGCGTGGGAACCAGCGAGGTTGGAATGGCGGTCACCGCCTCGACAATTACCACCCTGGCCGCTTTCTTTCCCCTTCTTTTCTGGCCGGGGATCATCGGCGAGTTCATGGGCTACCTGCCGATGACCCTGATCATAACCCTGAGTTCCAGCCTGTTCGTGGCTCTGATTTTTAACCCTACGGTCTGTTCGCGTTTTTTGCGTTCAACCGGGCCGATCACCGTCATCGAGGCCCGGGAAGACAGGCTGGGCCTAGTGCTGAGAAACTACCTGCGCCTGCTGCGCCTGGCCATGAGGCGTCCGCTGCTTACTTTCGCCTCCGCGATGTCGGTGCTGGTTGTTATAGTCGCCGTCTACGGTGTTTTCGGCCACGGCGTGGAGTTTTTCCCCAAAACCGAGCCGAACGAAATTTTCGTGGATATAAACGCACCTTCCGGAACCAGGCTCGAGGTCAGTGACTCCCTGGTCACACAAGTCGAGCAGGCGGTGACAGAACTCCCGGACCTGGAGAACTACTTGGCCAGTGTCGGCCACCAGGGCTCGAACATGGGTTTTTCATTCGGCGGTGGAGCCACGCATGAAAGCCGGGTGACCGTTGATTTCCTCGACCGCGAGGATCGCTCCCAGAACAGCTTCCTGACCCGGGACCAACTGCGGGTAATGCTGGAGGGTTTCACCGGGGCGGATATCAAGGTCCAAGAGCAGGAGCACGGACCTCCCACCGGACCACCGATCAATATCGAGATTTCCGGGGATGATTTCGCCCTGCTGGGAGCGCTGGCCACTGATATCCGCCGAATCATCGGCCAGGTGGAGGGAGTGGTGGACATCAGGGACGACTACGATACCGGCTGGCCGGAGCTGCGGGTAACCGTGGACAGGGAAAAAGCCGCGCTGCTGGGCGTTAACACCCGGGACATCGCCTTTACCATACGCACCGCGATCAACGGCACCGAAGCAGCCAAATACCGTGTGGGCGAGGACGAATACGACATCACCGTGCGCTTTGCCAAATCCCAGCGATCCAGCATCGAGGACCTGGAAAAAATTATGATATTCTACGAGGATGAGCAGATTCCGCTTTCCAACCTCGCCCGCATCGAGACCGCCGGCGGAACAGGCACCATCCTGCACAAGGACCTGAAACGCGTGGTGACTGTGAGCGCCAAAGTGGAAGGGCGAAACGAAAACGAGGCAATGATCGAGTGCATGAAACTTCTGGAGGACTTCGAACTGCCCTCCGGTTATATGATCGAGTTCACCGGACAGAACGAGATGCAGAAAGAGAGCGAGGAATTTCTCTCGTGGGCTTTTATCCTGGCCCTGTTGTTGATCTCCCTGGTATTGATTTCCCAGTTCAACTCACTGATCCTGCCGCTGATTATCATGTTCTCGGTTCTGCTGTCGATGATCGGTGTGCTGCTGGGACTGATGCTGACCGGGACCCCCTTCGGCATAATTATGACCGGCATGGGAGTGATCTCGCTGGCCGGAGTGGTGGTCAACAACGCCATCGTCCTGATCGACTATATCCAGAAGCTTCAGGTGCGGGGATTTGAAAAGGAGCATGCGGTGATCCAGGCCGGGCTGGTGCGCTTTCGTCCCGTAATGCTGACCGCCATCACCACCATCCTGGGCCTGATCCCGCTGACTACCGGGATCGGCTTCGATTTCAGATCATTCAGCTGGCAAATCGGCAGCGAAAGCTCCGAGTGGTGGGGCCCAATGGGGATTGCGGTTATTTTCGGCCTGGCTTTCGCTACCTTACTGACCCTGGTGGTGGTACCGGTAATGTACAAGATGCTCACCGACCTGACAGACCGTTTCGGTATAAAACCCGCCTTTCAGCGCAAGGTGGAATTTGTCGAGCACGTGGACAAGCCCGGCACCGGGGTGGTGCGTTAGGGAATACCGGTAGCCGGGCACAGCGCGCTGTGCCCCTACAAGTTCTTATTTTTACATTAGTTATAATATTAATTTGTCTAATCCGTGTAATCTGCGGATAAGAAATCACCGGATTTTTATCTGAACCGCAGCGAATCCGCCATTGCCGCACAGCGCGGGCTCCTGCTGCTGAACTCGGCCATGCGCCTGAACACCTCGGGCATGCCGGCTTTTATCTGTTCGATGGCCGCAGGAGCCAGGTTGGCCGCGTTCATCGGCACCCGCCTGACATATTCCAACTCCACCCGGCCCGGGCTCCGGCCGTACTTGTAGGAATAGGTAAAAGCACCGGCCGGTGTCAATTCCACCTCATGCAACTCCCGATTGGGAACCGCGATATAGAACTCGTCAGTAGGTATCACCGGCTGTCGGCTCCCGGCCGGCAGGAGCTTTCGCTCCTTAAGGGTCAGGTAAAGCTCTTCTGCAGTGAGATG
>CAZSTM010000080.1:0-11072 GCA_964609635.1 uncultured Gemmatimonadales bacterium | reverse complement strand
TCTTGATACAATCTTCGTCCCGGAGGGGCTGACTTACAACCATACCCGGCCTCTGGAGGCGTTTCGGGTTATTGTCATAAACGAGTTCACCGGCCGGGAGGATGAGTCTGTGGCCGGCCCTTACACTATCCAGGTGGGAGCTTTCCGCTCTATGGAAAACGCCGCCCGCCTGGCCGCTGCATTCGAGGAAAGCGCTTACCGGCCGCGACTGGAAACCGCTCAAATCAAGGACCTGGGAATGATGCACCGGGTAAGAGTTGCACTTTTTAACAGCCTCGAAACCGCTCGTCAGGCGGCCGGCGAGCTGGTGCGCAGCGGTAACCGGGATATCTGGATAGTAGGCCTCGACGGCCGGGACTGGGCCGTACAACTGGCCACCTTTTCCTCTCGTGAGAAGGCCGGTGAACTTACCGCCTCAGTCGGTGAACCGTACCTCTATGCCTGGATCGAAAATACACCCGAGGGACGTTTCCGGGTGAAAGTCGGCTACTGGGCGGACCGCGGGGCGGCTGAAAAAGCGGCGGCTGAATTGGGCGCGCGCTTGAACCTCGTGCCCCTGGTTATCCAGGTGCGCTAGACGGGGGTTTTTACTCTATCGGAATAGAACCGGAACTTACAGGTAGTATAATGCGAATTCTCAGTAAGTTACTAACCCTCCTGCTGCTCGGTGTGGCGGCTCTACCCGCCCTGGCCGCGGAGGGCGAAAAGGAGCCGGGCACAGACAGTCTGGATGTCGAGGTGCGCCGGGTGATGGAGGCGGACAGCCTCCTGGTTGCCGGTGCGGGTGTTTCCCCGGGAGTGGGCATCGGCACCAAGGCTGTTGTTTACGTGCCGTTCTACTACCTGAACGCCAGGCATAAAAACCGGGTGGCCCGCGGCCTGGTTGTCTCTACAACCGACAGCACCTGCCAGGTTCGAATGACCGCCATGAGCGCCCCTGTAAGACCCGGGTATCGAACTCTGTTATATGAGATCCAGCATCCTGTTATCCCACCGACTGCCGAAGTAAGGCGAAAGCCGGTGGGAGAAAAAAAACCGTTTTACAAACGGAAATGGTTCTGGCCGGCGGTGGGAACTGCAGTCGCCGCCGCAATTATAATCACCGTCGGAAACAAGGCTTCGAGTCCCAACCAGGGTACGGTCTCGATCAGCGGCACCCTGCCTTAGTTATGGATACCGAGGATGAGAAAATCGCTTGTGATAATCGCCCTGCTGCCGGTGGTAACGGCGCTGTCGGCAATCCCGGGTTGCAGGGATCGGGATGAGTTGCTTTCCCCGGCGGGGCCGGTCGGCTATTTAAAGCTTTCCGTGGATTTTGCCCTGGATGCAACCACCTCGTCCGCAAATCCTCTCCTGCCTGAGCCCGCAGGCATCTCCGATCCGGCGGGCAAGCACAAAGCCGTCACCCAGGGCTCATCATCGGCGCTTTCTGCCGCGATCAGTTTCATGGATGCCGAGGTCTATGACGGTTCCCAGGGAGCGCTCCTTTCGCTGGATGCCGCGCCCCTTAATATCAACTGGGATGATTCCAGTTTTAGCGGCTTACTCACTGTGGAAGCAGGGGAATCCCGCGTAGTGGCGGTGCGCGCCTATACCGGCGGCGGGGGAGTGATCTGCCTCGGAGTAGAAACCGGGATAACCGTGTTTGCGGGCTTTGCGTCCGAGGTTCTGATAACCATGAAATCTTATGTTCCGGTCATCAGTCAATACCACCGGATCAGCCAGAGCGGGAATATTATCCTCGGCTGGTCACCGATCGCCAATGCGACCGGTTATATCGTACAGGAGAGCACCAGGCCGGATTTTGCCACCTACGATTCGCTGGTGGTCGAGGGAAGCAGTTCGGCCTCCTTGAGCGGCAAGCTCCCCGGCGAATGGTACTTCCGGGTACTGGCACGCGGGGATTTCGCAGTAGGTTTTCCGAGCGATACTGTCTCGGTGAGAGTAACCTCGGTGCCGGTGATTACTATTCTCAACCCCCCTGAAAGCGGGTCAACCGTTCAGTCCGGAGAGCAGGTACTTTTCCTGGCCCGGGTGCTGGATGAATTCCAGGAGCTTATCGATAGTGAATCCATCGCCTGGGTGAGCAGTATCGACGGTATTTTTGCCGAGGGGGAGTTTACCCTTTACTCCTCCCTGTCCGTGGGAGATCACCTGATCACCGCCACCGTGCTCAGCTCGCTCGGTACGCTGAGCTCGGATACCGTAAGCCTGGAGGTGCTCGCTTCCGGAAACCTTGCCCCCGAAATAATCCTGAATTTCCCGACCGAGGGCGGCTTATTCAACCAGGGAGAGCTCATCCTGTTTCTCGCCTCGGGTGTCGATCCGGAGGACGGCGAGCTGGGGTCTGAGAGCTTCTTCTGGTTCAGCTCTCAGGATGGGTATTTCGGTAGAGGACGAGCCCTGGAGTATGACCAGCTGAGTATCGGCGAGCATATGATCCGGGTGGTGGGTGTGGATGCCCGGGGCGCGGCAGGCACGGAGAGTGCGGGGATCAGTGTGGTTTCCTCCACCGGTAACCAGGCCCCGGCAGCAACTATTGATTTCCCGGCCGATGGGCTTAGCTTCGCACTCGGCACACCGATTCTTTTCGCAGGCGGTGCGGTCGATCCAGAGGAGGGGACTGTCCCGCCTGAGCGACTTCAGTGGTATTCCTCTGTTTCGGGCTTTATCGGCGGCGGAGATTACCTGGTCCGCAGCGACCTGGCGGCAGGCGAGCACCGGGTGGTCTTGCTGGCCACCGACGGCCAGGGAGTCACCGGCTCCGAAGAGGTGGCTATCACCCTGGAATCGGGAGGCAACCAGTCGCCCGCCGTAACCATTACCTCTCCGCTGACAGGAGCGGTGTTCGCACTCGGCACCGGTGTCGGTTTGGTGGGCGCGGTCACCGACCCGGAGGACGGCGCGCTGGAAGGCTCGGCGTTGACCTGGATCTCCAGCATCGATGAGATACTGGGAACGGGCGCTTCCCTGGTCACGGAAAACCTCTCCGCCGGAACGCACAGGATCATGCTGCTGGCCCAGGACAGCCGGGGCGCGGGTGCATTCGATACGATCTCGATCAGCCTGTCCAATCCTCCGCAAGTGGAGATTATCAGCCCGCTCGACGGTTCGAGCTACCCTGTCGGCACCCGGATAGAGTTTAGCGGCAACGCCAGCGACCCAGAGGAAGGAGTGCTTCCGGGAAGCGCTATGTTCTGGAGCTCATCGCTCGAGGAGGAGCCACTGGGAACCGGAGCTCTATTGGCGACCCGTACCCTGCGCCTGGGAACCCACCGCATCACACTGGTCGCCATAGATAGATCGGGCCTTACCGACTCGGCCATGGTGACTATCGAAGTGGTGATAGTGCCCGACACGGTTATAAGTACTGTTTCAGTGGGGTCGGCTCCCCTGCAGGTGGCTGTCGATCCTCTGGCGGCTGTGGCCTACCTGACCAACAGCGGGGACAACTCCCTCTCGGAGGTCGAGCTGCAGGACTTTACCGAGACCCAACGCATAGGGGTGGGGGATAATCCCATCGGCTTGGCGGTCTCGGAAACCCTGGGCCGGATTTATGTTGCCAATACCAGCGGCGACGACCTTTCGGTGGTCGAAGGCGGCTCTGTGGTCCAGACCATACCGGTGGGCTTCCAGCCGGTTGGGGTGGCGATCGACTATGCTGAATCCCTGGTCTTTGTTTCCAACTCCAACGCCGCTTCCATCTCTGTTATCAGTACAGCCGAGGGCGCGGTGATCCAGACAATCCAGAATGTGGGCAACTCTCCGGGCAACCTGCTGATATCTCCCGCCGGCAACCTGCTTTTTGTCAGTAACTACGGCAGCCGGGACGTTTTGGACACCTCTAATGATGAACTCGCGGCAGTAAGTCTTCTCGACTATTCGATCTTGCGAATTTCCGTGGGCGACAAACCCATGGGCCTGGCCTCGACCTCAGACGGCTCCCTGGTGTTCGTAGCCAACTCGGGCTCGAATTCGGTCTCGATCATCCGAACCGCCGACCTCCAGGTGGTGAACGATGTAGCTGTCGGCCTGACTCCCACCGCCTGTGCGGTCGCGCCGGATGACCACCAGCTTTACGTGGTAAACTCCGCCGGCGCCGACATTTCTGTTATCGACATCTCCAGCAAAACCGTGATCGAAACTATCCCCGATGTCGGCCATCAACCCTACGGCATCGCCATCCACCAGGACCAAACCGCCGGCAGAGTGCTGGCCCTGGTCACCGACCGCGCCCTGGGACACTTGATTGTCCTGCTGGTACGCTGACAAAAAAAGCCCGACACTTCCTCCCCTTAAGCTTATCTGGCGTGTTTTTTGCAACCTTCCGGTTAGCCAATACTTGTCCAATTTTTAAGATATCGACTGCAGGCCCCGGACCTTTGCCGGTTTGCACGGGTCTTTGAAATTTTTCCCCGCTTGCCATATGGACCGAATGAAAGATAAGATTTTCCTGCTGCTGATCCTCCTGACCGTCTGGAAGCAGCCCCTGGGTGCGGTGGCTCCCCCGGCTCCCGGTGTGGTTTCCCCGCCGGGATTCGCCGGCTTTGTGGCCCGCAGGAATCTGCAGTATTCAGCGAACCTGAACAAGAGAGGTCCGGGAGCATCCGGCGCAAGGCTTGCCGGCGTCGTGTCCGGACGGCTGGCCGTGCCCGTGATCCTGGCAGCTTACGCCGACCGGCAGGGTGTGATCGAACCGGAGGTTTTTAACGACCGGTTTTTCGGCGACTTTTCCACAGGCAGCATGCAGGATTACTTCAGCGAGGTGAGCCGCGGCCTTCTCGAACTCGAGGGTATTATCTACGGCTGGGTAAGCGTAGGGTTGACCCAGTCTCAGTACACCGCAGGCGGTCCCCTGGGACATACCGCGACCTACCCCGAATCTCCGGAGGGTTTTGTAGCCGATGCGGTGCGCGCGGCCGACCGACTGGTGGATTACGGGCTTTACGACAACGATGGGCAGGATGGAGTGCCTAACTCGGGTGACGACGACGGGGTGGTGGATGCGCTCCTGGTGATACACCCCGGTGGTGATGCGGCCCACGGAGATGAAACCAACCTCTGGTCGCACACCGGAATGCTGGGAGAGTTTGCGGTCGAGACCGATGATCCCGCCGCCTCCGGCGGCCGGATACGCGTGGACCTGTACTCCATTGGCCCCGAGCTTTCGGGCGACGGCGGATCACCGGCGGCGGCCGAGATCGGGGTTTTCTGCCATGAGTTATGCCACCAGCTCGGCCTGGTTGACCTTTACGATACTTCGGATGATAGTGCTGAGGCCGGGGGTACGCCCTCGAACGGTATCGGTAACTGGGGGATAATGGGCCACGGCAGCTACGGCGGGGACGGCGCCAGCCCCCAAAGACCCACCCACCCGTGCGCCTGGAGCAAGCTCCGCCTGGGCTGGGTAAGTCCGGTACTCGAGGATGCCGTCGGCGAACAGTCCCTGCCGCCGGTGGATACAGAGCCGCTGGTGGCGCGCCTCTGGGACAACAATAGGCGCGATTTCAGCTACTTTCTGCTTTCCTACCGGCGCCGTCAGGGCTTCGACAGCCGGTTGCCCGGAGAGGGGCTGCTGATCTGGCACGTGGATGAATCACAGCCGGACAACCAGGATCCCTCGCACAAGCTGGTCGACCTGGAGGAAGCCGACGGGCTGGAGGATCTGGACCACGCGGTGAACCTGGGCGATGATGGAGACCCATTTCCGGGCACGGCGAACAACACCGATTTCGCCACCCTGACCAGTCCCTCCAGCGCAAGATACACCGGAGCCGCTTCAGAGGTTACGGTTACCGGTATCCGCCTCCAGAACGGGCAGGCCGCTTTTAATCTCAATCAACCGGAGCGCTCCGGACTCACTCTGGCCTATGAGCAGTCCCCTCCCGAGCCGGCCGGTTTCGGCTACGGGGACAACCTGGCTTACGGCGCCGTGGTTTTTACCGCCCCGACCACTGCAGTGCTCGAAGCGGTCAGCACCTGTTTCATTTACCAGGACATGTCGTATAACCTGGAACTCTACACCGGGGAAGACAACGGTGTGATGCGCTGCCTGATTCACCGGCAGTCCGGCCGCGCGACCGGTTCCGGGTGGCGCACCCTGGAGATCGAAAAACCGGTGTTGTGTGAACAGGCGGACACCCTGGTGGTGGTCATCGGCTACACCAGCCGGGGATTCGATGAGGGCCGTCCCGTGCCCTATGATGCCGCGGGCGCTCAGCAGGGAAAAAGCCTGGTGGACTACCTGGGCCTGGGTGCCTTTCAGCCGTTCGACCATGATCTTTCCATTCGGGCTGTGCTGAACACGGACTACCAGGGTGAGGATTATTACCGTGTCGAGCCGATGCTGACTCTGGGGAGCGAGGGAATCGATCTGGGCCTCTGTTTCAGCGGCGAAAACTATATTTTCAGCCTCCCGCTGGCAAACCCCGGGGCACGTAATACGCTGATAGAGCGAATAGAGGCTTCAGGGGAGGGCTTTATCCTCGGCGGGTACGAGTTGGAAGTACCCTGCGGGTCGGTGCTTAACTTGCCCCTGAGTTTTGCCGCCGAGCGTATCGGCGACTACTCCGGCACGGTGACCGTGGTGCCGCAAAACGAAAGCCTGCCGGAGCTCGAAGCAGCGCTTAGCGCCGAGATCGCCGGTTACAGCCTGAGGTACGATTCGACCGAGACTCCGGCCGGCTTTACGGCGATTACCGAGTCCGCCCATGGAGCGGTCACTTTCTCCATGCCGGAGCGGGGGCTCCTGGCCGGCGTGCGGGTCTATCTGCTGCAGCCGTTCATGAACCTGCACCTTGCGGTCTGGTCCGAGATCTCCGCAGGAAGGCCCCGCTGCCTGGTCGCCGAGACCCGGACGGATTCTCTGATCCAGGGACCGGGATGGTACCAGCTCTTTCTGGACCTTCCGGTGGATGTGGACTCAGGCGATACTTTTATCGCCGAGGTGGAATTCACCGCACCCGGGGGAAGCTACCGTGATCTGGTCCCGGCCGATACCCTGAGTGTCTCCCGGGCTGTTAGCTACTACAACCGCCGCGAATGGGAATCCTGGTTGATAAGTCCGTTCCCGGTGAGCATCCGGGCTCTGGTGATCGCCCCGGGACAGGCGCAAGCGGATGAACGCATACTCAAGCGCCCGGAGGCCGCTGTGAGCGGGGCGCTTGAGCTGGCAGGACTTACCGTGGGCCGGGAGGCGGCCGGCGGGTTCTGGCTGGTCAATCGCGGGACTGCGCGCTACCAGGCTGCGATCAGTCTCGAACAAGCGGGGAACGGTTTTAGTCTGGAGCGGACGAACTGGGTCGTGCCCTGCCTGGATTCGGTTTTCGTGCCGGTTCATTACCTTCCGGTTTCCCCCGGACCGGACAGCGCCCTGGCCCTGGTCGAGACTACCGATAAGGATTCGCCCGGCCTCGAGGTGCTCCTTTCGGCCGCCGCCGACCGTTTCGAGCTGGCCTACGATGAGCTCGGGGCCACCGCCACGGCGGGTTTCGGTGATTCCTCGGCCTGGGCTGCGGTTATTTTTACGACCCCCTGGCCGGGGCTGCTGCAATCAGTCCAGGTTTATTTCAACCGGCCCGGCATGAGACTGGAAGCCACTGTTTACCGCGGCATGGAAGCGCCCGGTATCTTTCAGGTGCCTCTGGCTACTCTGACAGACAGCCTGGAGGGTTCCGGCTGGCAGACTGTCTGGATCGAGCCTCCGCTTTCTTTTTCCGGACAGGACAGCTTTGTGGTGGTGGCCTCATTGACTGAACCCGAAGGGGGAGGGGGTTACCCGCTTTCTCTGGATACCCAGGGCGAGCCCTCCGGCAGGAGCTGGGCGGCCGCAAGATTCGAGGGGCCCTGGGAACAACTCGATTACGATCACAACCTCCGCGCCGTTTTCAGAACCATTGAGGCCGAGGGTTTAACCGTGAGTGGATGGGTGCGGGAGCTATCGGGCGACCCGCTGCCGGGTGTGCTGGTGCGGCTCGAGGGAATGGAGAGCTCTTACCAGGCGCTCAGCGACTCTGTCGGCGCCTTTTTCTTCGGAGCCGTAACGCCGGGAAACTACCGGTTAAGCGCAGAGCTCGACGGTTTTAGTTTCGAACCCCCGGAGCTGCTGTTCACGGTCTCGGACACCGGCACGGCCGGCCTGGTGCTGGTGGCCCGCGAGTCGGTGCCCGGCGATCTGGATGCCAGCGGCCGGGTGGATATTTTCGACCTTATCAGACTCCTTCAGGTACTGGCCGGGATCGAGCCCGCAGTCGGCGGCGATGTGGATGGAAACGGCTCCAGCGACATCTTCGACCTGATCATGCTTCTTCAACTGCTGGCTGATTGAGGGGGTTTCCTGCCGGTGCCGATGAATCACCCGCCTGGAATATAATTTTAACCTGAAAATATTCATAACCACGGCCGGAGTTGTGGCCGGGGTGTTTGACAACCGCTGCGACAGGGTTTAAATTAAGAGTGGAAAAACGCCTGGCCAGGTGCAACTGCTTGAAATTAAATAAGATGCAACAAAAAGACCGCCGTTTCCAGGCAGGGAGCGGTCTGTCTTCAAAGGTTTTTAATTTATCGGTGTATAGAATTACAGTCCCGGTTTCCAGGCAGAGAAAAGCTTAATTCATGCCAAAGCAAGCGCGTACCAACCAGAAAAATTTTTTTGTTCCCACGGACTTCCTGCTTTCTCCGGAAGCTGCACCGGTGCGCTCGGTTGCCGAGAGCATTTATCCTTTTTACCTGCGGGCGGCTTTCAAACGGGGCGATAAAGTAGAGCTGAACCCCGTGCCGGTTCTGGATGAGCGTTTCATGAACAGCCACCAGGCCCGCTGGGTACGCATCCTGGCCGAGACTACCTACACGCAGATTACCATGAAACAGCTCCGGGTCCACCACACGGTGGTCTTTTTCGGTTCGGCGCAGATTCCGGAGACCCCGGTGGCCGAGGAGCGTTTGAAAGAAGCGGCCTTGACCGGCGACAGAAAGGCCGTAAAGCAGGCCGAGAAAATTGTCGAATTCTCCGCTTACTACGGCCAGGCAAGAGAGCTTGCCGCCCGGCTCACCCGCTGGTCCATTGAAGTGGGAAGCCCGGAGAACCCCCAGCCGTTCGTTGTCTGCACCGGAGGCGGACCCTCGCTGATGGAGGCCGGCAATCGCGGCGCTCAGGATGCCGGCGGGAAATCCGTGGGGCTGAACATTTACCTGCCGCACGAACAGAAGTCGAATCCTTATATTTCACCCGAGCTCAATTTCCATTTCAATTACTTTTTCACCCGCAAGTTTCATTTTATTTACCGGGCCAAGGCTCTGGTGGTCTTCCCGGGGGGATACGGCAGTCTGGACGAACTGTTCGAGGTGCTCAACCTGATTAAGTGCGAGAAAATAATCAAGAACATGGCGGTCATTCTCTACGGCAGTCGGTTCTGGAAGCGGGTAATCGATTTCGATTTCATGGTGGAAAGCGGAGTTATCCACCAGGCCGACCTGCAGATGTTCTCGTACGTGGATACGGTGGAGGCGGCTTTCAATATGCTCAAAGCACACCTGTCGGGGTACTTGAAGAAGTGAATTTTTCCTTACTCGTGAAAGGAACCTCTTATGCACTGCAAACAGATTGCCAAGCAGACCAAGGGGGAGGTGACCGAGGTCGAACTGGAGGGCCTGGTTTGCAGCCAGGCGGAAATCTGCCGCAGGAAGGGGATTTGCGTTCTTTCGCCATATTCACGTCCGGAGTTGATTGAACCGGATGAACAGCAGGCCGCTAAGGCCAAGACAGGAGCGGAGGATTCCTACCCCGAGTATTACGAGTTTTTATTTTTCAAGAAATCGCTGGGTTTCCAGTGGAAACTTGCCGAGAACTTCGAGGATGCCGTGCGGGCCACCGAGAACCGGCCCGAGGATGAGGACCATCCGAAGCTGATCCGCCGGGTGGAGTTTTTCCAACTGCCTGATTGGGAATGAAGACATGTCTGTCACCGACCCCAAAACCGCTGTGCTTCTGGCCCAAAGAATGGTAGGATCGTTTTTCGATGGGTTAAGCCAGGCGGAAAAGACCGAGCTGGCGGCAGGAAAGTCCGGCCGGCACCAGGAGGAGCTCCCCCCTGGATTATCGATGCTCGCCTACACCCTGGATGTTTACCTTGAAGAGCTTGCTCTGCCCGAGGAGCAGGGCCGCGAGTTTTTCAAGGAAGCGGTGAAAAAAAAGATGCGGCAGATACGCGGTGAAATCTCGGCCGGTGAAAAGTAGCCGCACCGCGTGCCGTGCCTCCTTATAACCAGCTATAGTTCCCCGGCATTTCTGTCGTCCTGCAACTACCTCCCCACATTGTTCGCCTTATCTCATAATACTTAACACCACCTCACAGCCGGTCCTGGTAAGCCAGGAACAGGGCGCGGTAGTATTTCATCACCCGCACCGGGTCCGTGCTTGGGGGGATTTCCGCACAGCAGTAACCGGTGTAGCCGCTCCCGTTGAGCAGCCGAAACAGCTTGCGCCAGGGGTATTCCTCTACAAAGAGGTCGCGCATGTGCACGAAATGGATTTTATCCGCCAGCAGGGCAAAATTTTTCTCCAGGCCTCCATCCTCCAGGTCGAGCTGGTTGCAGTTCCAGCAGACAAAGACATTCGAGCTACGGCAGGACTCCATGATCCGGTGATAGACCGGGATGCGGCTGGTGTCCCGGCCGTGCACCTCCACCCTTATTTCCACTCCCAGGTCGGCGCCGGCTTTTCCGACCTCATCCAGCGAGCGGGCGATCTGCGCAATAGTAACCTCCGGCTCTATGCCCTGATCTTCACACAGGCGGTTGGGCCGTACTTTTATCCCGTCGCAGCCAAGATCGGCGGCGAGTTTCAGGTACTCTTTAGTGCCCTCGAGGTTTTTTTTCAGCTCCTCCGGGTCCGGGCTGTGGTATTCGAAAGCGCTGCCCAGGCTGGCCAGGCGCACGGGGGAGTCTTCGAACATTTTGCGCACCTCTGCGCGCTCGGCGCCGTCGAGTGTGACCTCCACCCCATGGCCATGGGTGGTGCGCAGCTCGACCGCTTCGAATTTGGCTTCCGTGCAGTTGGCGATGATAGTAGGAAC
>CAZSTM010000079.1:0-11142 GCA_964609635.1 uncultured Gemmatimonadales bacterium | reverse complement strand
GGCAAAATCTCGCCGGAATACTGTTTCCCCAACCGCCTGGAGAGCTTTCCCGTTTTGGAATGGGCGGTCGAGCAGGCCCCGCAGGATGCACGGGCTCTCTATTACCTGGGCAACCTTTACTATTCCAGAACCCGTACGGATGAGGCAATCGCTAGCTGGGAAAAATCAGTTGCGGTCGAGCCGACAAATGTTGTGGCTCAGAGAAACCTGGGCCAGGCGCTGTTGAGTAAAAAGGAACCCGAGCGCGCGCGGGCGGCTTATGAACAGGCTATCAAGGCCAACCCCGAGGTCTCCGCAGTTGCTATGGAACTGAACGGGGTGTATAAGAGGCTGGGCTATTCGTCCGAGCGGCGGAGGGATTTTCTGGAAGAACGCATGGTCGCGGTTACCGGAAATGACGCACTTTTGACCCAGTACATTTCCCTCCTGGTACAGGTAGGTCGCTACGATGATGCATTGAAATGGCTGACCAACCATCACTTCCATTCCTGGGAAGGACGTTACGGCATCCACCAGTACTGGGTGGAATCTCATATCGACAAAGGCGATGAATTTTTCGCCGCGGGCGACTACGAGAAAGCCCTGAAGCATTACGAGCTGGCGCTCACTTACCCGGAGAATCTCGAAGTGGACGCACTGCCGAGAACCGTTCATTCACGAAAACTGTTCAAGATCGGCACGGCGCTGGATGCACTGGGCAGAAAAGCGGAAGCCGCCGAAAAGTTCAACACCGTGGTGGCCGAAAGGGATACCATGAAACTGGACAGCGCCTACCGGTTTTTCCTGGGCAGAGCCCTGGATAAACTCGGCCGCGGCGATGAAGCGAAACAGGTGTACCGGGAGATGCTGGAGAATGCTCGTGAGACCCATTTGAGCGAACACGAGATGCATTACGATCCGGGGCGCAATCCCGAGGCGCTTTCCCTTTTCAGACAGTCGCTGGCCCTCGAGGGCCTGGGTCGCAAGCAGGAAGCCGAACAGATGCGTAAAAAAGCCCTGGAACTCGACCCGATTATCAACCTGCGGGTATTCAGCCCGCCGAGAGCAGGATGGTGATAGTCTAGAGACTTTTTTCAAAACGGATTTTATCTTGGTTAGGGGCGTACACATGAGTGCGCCCCTTTGTTTCTAATCCTCCTAAATATCAAAATTCCACTTTTTGTCGAAAACTTTATTATGTCTGCAAGACTGCTGAAAATCAAGCCGGACCCGGATTTTGGCAGGCTGGAGAAGGTTCTGAGAAGAGAGGGTCTTCCGGACCGGGTCCCGTTTTACGAGTTGTTTTCCAATATCGAGGAGGAGGTGTTGAGCGCTATCCAAAACCGCACAGCAGGCGGAGGAAAACGGCCCGGTACCAATGAGCCGGGACTCCGGACACTCCGGCGGCAGATCGACTACATGTATTGCCTGGGGTACGATTATATAAGCCTGTACCCTGAGAACTTCGAGTTCCCGCGAAAAGAAGCCCCGAAAGCCGTGACCGCCCTGGGTGAAAGAGAATATTTCCCCGGAGACTTCCACACCATTGCCGACCGCCGGGATTTCGAGAACTATCCCTGGCCGGACGCCTCGCAGATCGACTATTCCATTTTTGAGAAAGCGGCTCAGATTCTTCCACCGGGCATGAAAGTGATCGCCGGCTACTCGGGAGTGCTCGAAAATGTTATGTGGCTGCTGGGGTTCGAGGGGACGAGTTTGCTGCTTTACGACGATGAGCCGCTGGTGGGCGATATGTTCGAGGCGGTGGCCACCCGGATAATAGAGTATTTTAACAACGTCGGTTCTATGGAGGTGGTCGGAGCCCTGGTGCTCGGAGATGATATGGGCTTCAAGGCTCAGACCATGCTTTCCCCGGAAGTCTTCAGAAAATATCTTTTTCCCTGGCATCGCAAAATAGTCGAGGCCGCCCACCGCCACGGCAAGCCGATCATCCTGCACGCCTGCGGGAACCTTTCGCAAGTCATCAAGGATGTTGTCGCCTGCGGCTGGGATGCCAAGCACTCGTTCGAGGATGTGATCGAGCCGGTCTGGGAAGCCAAGGAAAAGTACGGCGACAGCATTGCCTTGCTCGGCGGGTTCGATATGGACAAGATCTGCCGGATGAGCGAAAAGCAAGTGCGCACCCATACCCGTTTCCTGGTGGAGAAGTGCGCCCCGGGTGGAGGCTGGACCCTGGGTACGGGTAACTCGGTGGCGGATTACGTGCCGGTGGCCAGCTTTCTGGCCATGCTGGAGGAAGGATACCTGGCGGGATTTTATTGAGTTTTACTGCATGGCCTGGCTCCCGGCCCGGCCGCTTGACCTTCAAAACCTCAGATGTCAAGAAAGGAATCGACAGTTGGCCAGGTTGAACATGCTAAGTAAAGTACTGATGGTCGGGTTTTTGGCGCTGATCAATCCGGATCTCTCGGCAGGAGTGCGTCCCGACCACCCCCGCATTTTTATCAATAACGATCCCGGCTACTACAACAGCGTGGACAGCCTGCGCGCCCGGGTGCGAAAGGCCCCTTACCGGGCCGAGTACGAACGGCTCACCATGTGGCGTAACAGTTTCCAAGACGTGCCTAGAGGACTCAAGCCGGCCAATGTTCTGCCCTCGTACGCCGTGCGCTGGATTATCGATCCCGGAGATACGGTTGCCGCGGATACGGCGCTGGCCATGCTGCTGGCCCTCGAGCGCGATGACGGCCAGTCCTGGAACCTGAGTGTGATGTCTGTGGCCTACGACTGGCTTTACTGCTATCCCGGGTTCGGCGAGCGGGAAAAGGCCCTGGTGCGCAGCCGCATCTGTCGCTTTACCGAGGATGTTATGGTGGTGATGAAGACCGATGACGATGTGTTCAACAACCACAGCTGGTATCACCTGCGGGCCGTGTTCCTGGCGGCCCTGGCCCTGATGGGGGAAGAAGACCGGGCCGAGAGGTGGCTGGAGTTCGCGAAAGACTACTGGGAGAACAACCTGCGGCCTGCGCTGGCACTTCTTGACGGCGGCTGGCACGAGGGGATTTCCTACGGCACCAGGGCCAGTCTTCAGAACCTGGGTATGTGGCTGGCCGCCCTGGAAAGCTCCAGCCTGCCGCACCAGAACACTTTCGCAACTCTACAGACCGGGGGCGACTGGCTGACCCGTTATACCCGCTTCTATGCAGCGCACCTGCTCCCGGACGGCTCTTTGATCGGCTACAACGACGTGCCCTGGTTCGTGGTCGGCGGCACCTGGGACAATGCGCGGCTGTTCATGATCACAGCCCGCGCTTACCGCGATCCCCTGGCGGCCTGGATTCTCCGGCGGATTGTCGAGCGCGGCCTGGAGCTTAATCCCTTGCACATCTGGTACTACCTGCTCTGGTACGATCCCACCGTCCCGGTTGAAGGCCCGGAAAATTTCCTGGATAAATCTCTGCGGCTGTGCCCCGAGACCTACGACCTGTTTTTCATGCGCAGCTGTTGGGAAGACCGGCAGGCCACGGTGGTCACTTTCCACGTCGGAGACTGGTTCGGTGCGCACGACCACCTGGATGTCGGGCATTTTTCGATATTCCGCGGTAAGCCGCTGGCAATCGACGCCGGGGTCTACGCGCCGATGAACAGCGTGCACCACGTGAATTTCTACGGCCGCAGCCTGGCCCACAACACCCTGCTGATCCACGACCCGGCCGAGCATTTCCAGGTACCGGCCGCAAAGGGAGTCGAGGTTTTCAACGACGGCGGTCAGCGGGTGGTGGTGAGCCTGGACGGCCGCTCGACCCAGTACAATTTCAACGTGGACATCTGGCGGGCCAACCGGCTGGATGGATCCCATTTCGAGCGGGCCACGGTGCTCGACTGGCACTCCGGCGAGGAGCTGGATTTTGTGCGGGCGGATATTACCAAAGCCTATAACAGTGATTTTTTCTGCGGCCACGGCCGGGGCCGCACCAACCGTCCCAAGGTGGACTACGTGGAGCGAGGCCTGGTATATCTAAAGCCCTCCACCGTGGTGGTCCACGACAGGGTAATAGCCAGGGACCCCTCGTTTACCAAGACCTGGCAGCTTAATACCGCGGAGCAGCCGTATCTTGACGATCACGACACTTTCATGGCCCTAAACGGCACGGCCAAGCTGGCCGGGCGCACCTTCCTGCCGGAGAACCCGAAGCGGGCGGTCTGGGGCTCGAATCAAAGACCGTTTTTCCTGGACGGACATGACCTGCACCACCACTCGGACTTTACCGGCTTTCCGGTCACTCCCGGTGGATGGATCATCCGGGTTTCGCCGCCTGAGGCAAACCTCGAAGATGAATTCCTGCACCTGCTGATTGCAGGCCGGGCGGCAGACACGGTTGCGGAGCTGTTGGCCGGCTGGCGGCTGGTCGAGGCCGAGGGAGCCGCGGTTCTGGCCGGGGACCGGGCGGTGCTGGTTTTTCCACAGGATGCCGGAAAGGAAAAAATCTCCTTCCAGGGGCCGGGAAGCGGAGAGAAGCTCAGGGCCTATGTGCTGGGGCTGCCGCAGGATGCTCTTTACCGGGTCCGTACCGAGGGCGAGAGCCAAGACCGGGTGCTAAAACCCGTGGATGGAGTGATCTCATTCGACCTGCGAACTACCGGACGGGTTGTGCTGCGGAGGGTGGGGGAGTAGCTGAATTTTATCTAAGACACTTGTTCCAGTGCTGCATTTGTTAAAGAAGCAAGTTGAAATTAATTCCTGAATATACCTGAGGTCAAATACTCCTCGGACAGTTTTTACCATAGCTGCCGAACTTCACCCTTCCTCACACTCGACCCCATGTTCCTCCAGTGCCCGGCGCAGTGCTTCTATAATCTTATCCAGCGGCACGCCCGACACGCCGGAGCCGTGCTTGAGGGTGGCCACCCTGGCCGCTGTCTTTCGCAGGACCTGATTCTGCAGGTTTTTAAACAGCGACGAGAGCGAGATCAGGGTCTCCTCCAGGAACGGGTAGCTGTCCAGCAGGTCCCCGACAATGGTATCGCCGTTTATTTTTACCTTGCCATCCATTTTGCGGCCCATCAATCCCCAGTTTGTAAGAATAATAAAAAAACCCTGTAGAGGCGGTTCGCGAACCGCCCCTACAGGATAACCATGTCATACCCCGCCCGGACTGTCATACTGCAAAAGCCGCCGCTCGCCGGTGAGTGCGCGTATGTCTGTGGCGTCCTGGGTCGCTTCCAGGGTGCCTAGATATTCGGCGTTTTCATCCCTCAGGGCGAAGTAGCGGATATGGATGAACCTGCCCTTGAGCTCGATCCAGAATTCGGCCACGTTCTGCCTGCCCGAGCGGAAATCCTCGATGATGCGCTCGACCACGTGTACGCTGTCGGGGGGGTGGCAGTGCTGAACCTTGCGGCCGATGATCGCCTTGCTGCGCGAGAAGACCCGTTTCGGCCCCTCGGAGAAAAAGCGCACGCGGTCCTCGGCATCCACGAAAGTGAGGTCCACCGGGAGATTGGAGAATACGGCGCGAAGTTGCTCGAGCTGGAAGCTGCCGGTGGGCAAGATAATGGCCCCCTTTTTTCTGGTATCCTGGGTCTTCTCAGGGGCGACCTTTTTCGATGGAGTATAGCCGGTGCGCGGCTCAACCAGGCACCAGCCGTACTCAGGAGACTGGCTCCAGATCTCGGCCCACTCATCCCGGGTCAGGGTCTCCTGGGACATGGGCAAAAGAATTTTGTCCTCCTTGCTGATCATCTCCTCCACCGCATCCAGAGCCTCTTCGGCCGGTGACACCAGCGTTTTTAAACGCTTAGCCTCGGCCGGGCAGCCCTTGAGAGCGGCGCCCAGAGCTTTAAGCAGTCCGCGCACCTCATCGTCCTTACCCCACATCACCTTGGAGGGGCCGCTGATTTCGTGACGCTCCAGGCACGAAAACAGCAGGTTCTCCTTGCGCAGGTAATGCTTGTCCACGTCCATCAGATCGTTGAAAGTTTTTCTCAGCTCGTTGAGCAGCTCCTCGGCGGCGGAGTCATCGGCCGGTTCGCCGATCTTCTCCAGAATGGAGCGCATTAGTCCGGCGGTCTTACCCAGCGCCTCGTTCTCCAGGCGAAAGGTGTCCACCGGGTGGCCGGGCGGGACCTCCTGTTCTTTCTGTTCGGTGATAAGCTCCCGCAGCACCTGGGAATGCAGGTCGCACATCGACTGGACCTCGGCCACCGGCATGCCCTCGGCGATCAGTTCCTGCTCCATGGCCGCGATCTCCGTGGATTCGACCATCTGGACCAGTTCCTTGAGCTGCTCTCTCACCTGCTCGGCCGGGACCCCCTGGTGCAGCTTCTTGATAATCTCCTTGAGAGCGTGGATACGATGGGCCCGATTATCTATCAGTTCACTCATCTGTTGCCTCCTCGGCTGGTTGACCGATATCACTATCGGCCAATAAATATTGATTTTTTCATTTACTTTTCGTGCCGTCTGTCAGAGCGGAAATCGTGGTCGAGTTCAGGAAGTCGAGGTATTCGACACGGACGGCATTCCACTGCGAATGCAGGGGACAGGGATCCTCTTCAGTGCACTGTCCCGGTCCCAGCGGGCAGCGCCTGAACCTGCCGGTATCCTCCACGGCGTCCATAACTGCGAAAAGACTCAACCGCTCAGGCGGTACCTTTAGACGGAAGCCGCCCAGCTTGCCTCGCTTCGATTCCAAAAGTCCCTGCCGGGTCATCTGGTTGAGCACTTTCGACAGGTACTGCCCGGGGATTCCCAGCTCGCGGCCGATCTCACGGGCCAGCCGGTAGGTTCCTGCGGGCTGACCAGCCAGGAAGACCGCGGCATTGAGAGCATACTTTCCGGTCTGAGATAACATGATAAAAATATCCTTTTATCATAAAGATAATATCCGTAAAGCGAGTAGTCAAGAGCCGGGTAGAAATTTTTAGGGGGAATAGAATGCCGCTGCGGCGTAACTCACCGCGCTCCTGGTAGGGGCCTCGTGCCAGATATGATGGCCCAGGTCCACGCATTTGGTTTTTTGGGGAAGGACCTCCAGCAGCATGGCCAGGACCGAGAAACCGCAGACATGATAGCGGTCTTTGACTCTCCGGGCCTCGGCGCAGAAAGCTTCCACATCGCGGCCGGCCAGGGCGCCGAGCAGAGCTTTGTCATGGCTGGTGGACTCTAAGGTAATCCGGGTGGCGGGCTGTTGGTCCCCGAACTTGGGCCCCACGTGCGAGAAGTCCACCCCGGCGACTATCAGGGTCTTTTTCCGCCGGTCTTTCAGCAGCCCGGCAAGGCAATCCAGTACCGGGACCAGTTCTTCGATCTCGCGCGGCCGTCTCTTTTTTCCCCGTACCAGGTGATGGTACAGGGTTCCGCACAGCACAGGCACGATAGTGAAAGGGCCTTTCAGCACGTGCTGCAGGAATACCAGCTGGAATTCTATGGAGTGTTCACTTCGGTGAGCGAAGTCATTCGGCGCTGCCAGGCTGCCTGCGGCCCGGCGGAGTTTCTTTACGGCTTCGAGGTCCGTTTCCGCTTTGCCCAGAGGGGTAAGAAAGCTTTTTTCGGTAATTGAAAAAATACCGGTGTCCATGCTGTGACCGACTCCCAGGATAACCACCCGGTCATAGGAGAGGCCTGTGACAGCCCCGTAGGCCGCGGCGTAAATCTTACGGCCCGTGCGGATCTCGATGTGCGGTGCGACCAAGGCCGGGATTTTTTTGCCCTCGAGCTCCGGGGGGAGAGCTTTTACCGGTTTTTCCTCCAGGATGTCGTCCAGGAATTCTTCCAGCTCGGTTTTCTCTTCCGGGTAGGCTCGGCCGGTAAGCACGGAGGGATGCACTTTGAGCGCAGTGAATTTTTCCACCAGGCCGTTGCGAGCCCGGCGGTAGCGTTGGTTATCCAGCAGGTAGGCCTGGTCGAGCTGGTCGAGGAAGGACTCCAGCAGTTTTGTCGGTACGGGGGTGAACTGCCCCGCGCGGGCGGTTCGGGCCAGCAGTTCGAGCCTTATTTCCTCGGTGCTCCGGGAGCCGTCCAGGAGAACCAGGATGTTCAGGGCCTCGTTGCGCATGACCACGCTGCCTCCATCGGACAGCTCGAACGGGTCGCGCACCACGATCATCGGGATGCCGTCCGGCCCGGTGGCCTGCACCAGTTCGATATTGTTGCGTAAACGTGGATTCTGAGTTTCGGCCAATTTTTTAAGACCTCGCCTTTATTTTAAAAGACCGGCCTGCAAAGATGATTTCCACCGGCGGCATCCAGCCGGCGCGCCAGAATCGAATTCTCCGTCCCGGGTCACGCGCTGCGAGCCCGGCTGGACTTCGCCCTGTACTCCAGGCGTGCGCCCCTTTTTCGGCATTTGGCCTGCGCTTTTAGATCGGAAGTTTAGCAGGAGCCCGCCTTCATGATCAGCCGCAGACTTGCGCGTTTTTTGCGCAACACCGGCAAGTTTGTCAAACCAGCAGCCGTCCATCCTCCATGATCAGTTTTTCATCGACCCAGAGCGTTGGCTTGAGGACCAGCCCGTCCAGGTGGCTGGGCACCCCGATGTTGCCGCCCATGGACTTGTTGTCGCCCAGGGCCAGGTGCACCGTACCGAGAATCTTCTCATCCTCGAGGATCAGGCCGGTGATCTCGGCCTTGTCGTTGGTGCCCACGCCCAGTTCGGCAAGGTTGAAACCGTCCCTGCCGTGGGGCTCGATAATACTTTCGAGCCTGGCCGCTTGCGGGCCGCCGGTAATCTCGGTAGCGTAGCCGTCCTCGATTTTAAGGCGGATTTTCTCATCTCCCAGCTTTCCCAGTCCGGCCACTGCGGCCTCGAAAATCACTGTCCCGTTGGCGGTGCCCTCGACAGGGGCCAGATAGGCCTCGCCTGCGGGCAGATTGCTCATGTCGCCGGGCCGGTGGACCAGGCCGGTGTCCGCATGGGCACAGCGGCCCTCGATCGAGAAACTCACATCCGTGCCGGCCGGCGAGGTCACCCTCGCCCGGGTGCCGGCGCTCAAGACCTCGGCTACGCGCTCGCTCAGTTTGGCGATCTTGTTGTAGTCCGCGCTCAGGCAGCGGATCATGCAGTCCTCGGTTATTCCCGGCAGGGTGGCCGCCCGCGTGCCGGCCTTACTGGCCTCGCGGCGTGCATCGGTGTGGGTGAGCGACTTGCTGGTGGGACACAGCAGCACATCCACCGTTTTCATCAGCTCGGCCACCGGAAACGGGGGCTCCTCCCCATTGCCGGACCGCGGGATTATCTCCAGCAGCATGGCCTCTGCCCCAAGCTCTTTGGCCGCCTCCCAGAGGGTAACACCGATCTTGCGCTCCGGCTCGTCACAAATGACCAGCACGCTCTCGCCTTTTTTAACAGCCATACAGCCGGCCATGGTATTCATCGCCGCTTCTTTGATAGAACTCATCTGTGGCCTCTCAGGTTTCGGTTGATTTATCCGCAGATTACACAGATTACTCAGATCGAGTTAGTGATTAGTAATAAGGGCACAGGATGCTGTGCCCCTGGTGGCCGGAAACAAACAACCAGCATTCAGCAAATTTCTCACTTTCCCTCCACCCCTTTGTGCCGTGTTGCGCTTAAAGTAAGCGCAAGTCTTTGGCTACCTCTTTCTTTTAAACCGGAGGCTCGAACCATCACTGCTCTTCACTTGCAGCCCGGCGGGCCTGGGCCGAGGGGATGGCGACCAGCACGTAGATCACCGCGGCGAAAATAATCAGCCCGAGCCAGGGCATCAGCCAGCCGGCGCTGGCCACATAAGATTTGTACCAGTCGGCTGTCGGACGGTCGAAGACATCGGTGGCCCAGTCGAACATGGGGCTGGCGATAAACTTCAGGTGGAAGGAAATTAAGAACGCCAGGATCACCGCGGTCAGGCTTTCGCCGGCCACGAACCCGCTGGCCAGCAGCAGTCCGGTTTTATCTGCGACCTGCTTTGCCGGTTCGCTTTTCTTACGGACCTTGAAATCCAGCAGGGTTTTGATCAACCCGCCGACAAACATGGCGAAAGTGGAATACAGCGGCAGATACATGCCCACGGCCACCAGCATGGGCGAACCGCCGCCCAGAAGGATCAGTCCCAGGGAGAAGAAGCCCCCCATGATAACCAGCGGCCAGGCCATATCCCCTCCCACTATGCCTTTGGCCATCAGAGCCATCAGCCCGGCCTGGGGTGCGGGCAGCTCGGCGCCTCCGATTCCTCCCGGAGTGTTGTGGTGCAGCACCCACAAAGGAATGGCCAGCACCAGCGCGGCGGCCACCACACCGAGGATCTCGGCTATTTCCATGCGCCTGGGCGTACCGCCAAGGATATGGCCTACCTTAAGGTCCTGCAGCATGTCACCGGCGATGCCGCAGGTACAGCAGACCACACCCGCCACCCCCAGTACTGCGGCAATGCCCTCAGTACCCTTGGTGCCTAACAGAACCATCAGTAAGGCGGCGACAATCAGGGTGGAAAGAGTAAGCCCGCTGATCGGGTTGTTGGAGCCGCCGATCAGCCCTACCAGATAACCTGCAACCGCGGAAAAAAGAAAGCCGGCAATGGTCATCACTATGGCCGCTACCACCGCACTGAACAGGTCTCCCGAAAAGTACCAGTATAAAAGGGTTATGGGAATTATCAGGCCGATTATTCCTAAGCTGACCCATTTGAAATTGAGGTCGACTTCCAGGCGGTTGGGAGTGTAATCGCCCTTCTGGCTGAGGCCGAACTCTTTGAAAGCCTTTTTGATCCCATCGACCAGAGGTTTACGCATGCCCACCAGGGTATAAACCGCCGCCACCAGCATGGCCCCCACGGCGAAAGGACGGACCTGGGCGCGCCAGACATTGTTGGCGATCTCGGTCCAGGAGGCTCCTCCCGCCAGGTAGACATCCAGGGTGGGGTTGAAAAAGATAGCCATCGGGATCAGCACCAGCCAGCCCAGCACACCGCCGGCAAAGGCCCAGGAGGCCAGCCGGATACCGATGATATAACCCACGCCGATCAGCGCCGAAGAGGCCGCCGGGGTCTGGATAAGCATCCCGCCGCCGTAAGCCTTGACCGCCGAGGCCCCGGTGCCCGGGAACAGGTCGATCTGGCTGCCCTTGAACGGGATGTAAGCGGTTATCCTTTCAGCAATCAGCCTGATCCCGTTGGGGTTCTTGAACAACTCGAAGAAAGCGGCCAGGCCCATCGCGCCGAATACATACTTGGCACCGGTCT
>CAZSTM010000078.1:0-11182 GCA_964609635.1 uncultured Gemmatimonadales bacterium | reverse complement strand
CACCGCCACGGGAGGCAACCTGAAGCGAATCGAGTTCGAGAAGCGCCGCGCCTCCCAGCTTGCCGATCACGAACTGGAACAGGCCCGCAAACACGCCGAGAAGCTGAGCGAGCTTTCGCTCACTTTCCAGGTAAAAGTGGGTGAGGAGGACAAGCTCTACGGTTCGGTGACCGCCGGTGATATCGTAGAGGAAGCCTCCAAGCAGGGTTTCGAACTGGACCGCCGCAAGATCGTGATCGAGGAGCCGATCAAAAAACTCGGAGTTTACACGGTGGGTGTGCGCATTCATCCCGAGGTGACCGCGGAAATCAAGGCCTGGGTGGTGAAAGAGTAATAGAAGGTCTCGGCTGAAGCTGTTTAAGGTGACGGGTCTGGATTCTTTCGCCATGGTGCCGACCGGCCTGATGCGAACGCCCCCGGCCTTTTAGAAAAAAAGACCGGGGGCGTTTATAAAGTTTTTTGTACTTCTTAAAATGTCCGCTTCCTGCCGCTTATCCGTTTAACGCTTTTTTCGTTCTTGTGACTCCCGGAGCTCCTTTTCCGCCCAGCTTTCATCCTCTTCATCCTGGCGCATCAGAGTATGAAAAGCCCTGAGCACTTTTTTTTTCGGCTTTTCTCCGTCGCTCAGCGCATCCTGGAGCTGCTTCAGCCTGTCAGGCGCTTGCTGCTTTTCGTTTTTTTCCTTCTTCCATTTCCCGGCCATATCCACACCTCTTGGCTACTACGGATCAAAACCTCTCACCCTCTCCGACAGCCAATATTTGTCTGTTTTGCGCCGTCGCCTAAAAAAACGGTCAGCCCGGGATTATTTCAGATGCAAACAGAGTCCCTGAGGGGCTATGCAATGGAAAATCTTAAGTTTGAGTATTTTTACTATATTTCATCCTCAGGCAGTTGTCAATCTTTCCTGTCGTTCTTAAAGCACATCTTTTTATCGCCCGGGAAAGGGAAAAAAACTATTTTGCTTGAAAATCCTCCCTCAGTCTGTATATTTTTATTCCGGTACCAAGACAAGCCCGGGAAAAAAGATCATCTTAGCCGGTGGAAATGAGGGTTTATGAACAAACTGGAACTGATCGGCAGAGAAAAGGAACTGAAAATCTTACAGGACCTTACGGCGGCTTTCTTTGAGGACCGGGAAAATCGCCAGGCTCTCTGGCTGCATGTTGTCGGCGAGGACGGCATCGGCAAGACCCGGCTGCTGGAAGAGTTGGTTTTAAGCGTGCGCTCGCTGGCCGATTTCCACATTTTTACGAACCGTTACTCTGCCGCTGCAAACTTCCCCTTCGGCTCGTTTGCTCTGGCAGTCTCCAGCGATCTGAACATTTCCCTCTGGGAAACCGAATATACCAAAAAAGAAAAACTGGAGTCTCGTCTGGCCCTGTTCAGCCGTCTCGAGTTGCCGGCGGAACTCCTCCAGGTTGATAAAACCCTGCCCGTGCTCGGCCGACTGGTGGGGATAGACTACCCAGCGAAAACCTCCGACCGGTCCGTGCGCCGGGGTCAGGGCAAATTGAGGGTTTTTACCGCGCTGCGAAGATACCTGGCCGCACTGCGTCACGGAAGCCGGGGTTCGGACTCGCCGAAACCCATTCTCCTGTGGTTCGATGACCTGGAGCGGGCGGACCTGCTTTCCCTGGAACTGCTGATCCACCTGGTGCAGAAAAAAGATTCCTTGTGGCCACTGGTGGTGATCTCGAGCAGCCGTTCTTCTTACGCCGCCCAACTGGCTTACCTGCCCGAATTCAACCAGTTTTCCCTGGGCTCTCTCTCCCGGCTCTCCCGTAAGAAAATCATCCAGACCCTGGAGGCCGACTCCCCTTCCGACCGTCTGACCCCGCAGTTACAGCAACTGCTGATCGAGGGAACTCCCGGGAATCCTCAACTTCTGTGTGAGGCCTATCGCCTGTTGGCCGAGCGTACCGATCGCGACAGCCGGCTGGAGCCGCCCAGCGGACTGATCGGTGCCCTGGAGGCCAAAACACGCGCCCTGGACACGCTGGAGCTCAACGCCGTTATCCGCGAACGCCTGGATAGGCTGGACCACCGGACGCGCGCTATCCTGCAGTCAGCGGCTCTCTTAGGAGCCTACTGCTCGCTCGAACTGCTCTCGGGTCTGCTCACCAGGGTGGGGTATCCGCTCAGCGACCTTGAGGAAAGGCTGGATCGCCTGGTGGCCGAGGGCTTTCTGCTGGGAGGATCAGGCCAGCAAGCCCAGCGCTCTCCGCGCCTTAGCTGCCCCCTGATAGCCGAGCTTTTAATCGAGTCGATCCCCGGCGACCGGCTCACCGGCATGCATCAGCAAGTGGCGGAACTCCTCTATCAGTCTATGGAAGAGGATGGGCGCGATTTTGTCTTCGCCATCGGTGGACACCTCAAGGATGCCTACTTCCTGAAAGAGGATTGGGCGGTGGATGTGCTCACTCGCTGCGGCAACAGATTTTACCGGTTCGAGGATTACGCCGGTGCCGCACGGGTGTTCGATGAGGCCATGGCCCGGCTGGGTCTCGAGTATGCCGAGCATGGAACGGACCTTTCGCCGGAAAAGTGTGAAAACTTCAACATGCTGATGATCAAGGCCGGCAAGGCCCGCCTGGGGGACGGGCGGGACAAGCAGGCTTTTTCGGCGCTTACCGCCGCTCTTCAGATCGCCCGCAGCCGAAAACTGGTGCGTCCGATAGTCGAGTCCTGCCTGGAACTGGGGGAAATCATGATCCTGCGTGGAGACTGGTCCGGCGCCGAACGGTTCTACGAACAGGGGCGTGAGGCCGCCGCGGCTGCCGGCGAGGACAACCTGACAGCCGGATGCCTGATCGCTCTCGGCACGGTCAATATCCGGCGTGAGGATTTCACCCGCGCGGAAACCTTCCTGAAACAGGCCCTGGACTTGAGCCGGGATGCGAGCACGGCCGAACAACGACTCGAGGCCCTGCTCAGCCTGGGCTACATCCACCAGCGAACCGGGAATTTCGACCATGCGGAGGAATTCTACAACCGAGCCCTGGAAATAGCTCTCGAACAGGACAATGAAACCGCCGCGGTAACCGCCTTGAGCAACCTCGGCCGGATCAAATACGAGAAAGAAAATATCGCTGAAGCGCTGGAGCTTTTTCACCAGGCCCTCGATCGGCTTCGAGTCTCCGCCGACATCCAGCAAATCGGTAACTGGCTGGGCTACATCGGCAGCATCTACTACTCGATGGAAGAATTCGAAACCGCCATCGATTACTACCGCCAGGCCCTGAGTCTGGCGGAAAGAAGCGGCCTGGCCCGCAACCAGGGAATCTGGCTGGCCAACCTGGGAAACGCTTATTACGAGATCAAGGAAGTCAGCCGGGCGCTGGAATTCTATCTGCGCGCACTCGAGATGGCCAGAGAAGAGCAGGATTATTCTTATGTGTGCACTCTGCTGAGCACTATCGGGGTCTATTACTTCAACCTCAAGCAGTATGAGCGGGCGTGGCACTATTTCAACGACAGCCTGAGCATCGCCATGGAGATCGGCAACCTACCGATAACCGTGCAGAACATCCTCTACCGCGGAGCGATCCTGGCCGCCCGGGGCGATAAAACAGCCGCCCTGAGCACGCTGGATGAGGGAGAAGACCTTGCCGGGGAGCATAACATGACCGAGCATCAGGCTGTAGCGCAGCTGTTCCGGGGACATATTGCGCTTAAGGACTCCAGCCTCGACACTGCTCGCGCTCACTGCGAAAAGGCCTCCAAGCTGGCCGCCGATACCGGCAACCGCAAGCTCATTGCCGAAATCGAGCGAGCGCTTGCCGCCTGCTCGAAGAAAAAAGAAAAGCAAGAGACGGAGGCACAGGAACAAAAGAGAAAGGCGGAAGACAGGAGTCAGGAGTCAGAACCGGAGCGAAGCGGAGATCCGTGCGCCAGCACGACACCGAAGCGAAGATCCGCGCGCAAGCGCGACACTCAGAAAAAAAGAAAAGGCAAGGATAAAGGCAGAAGACAGGAGTCAGAAGTCAGGAGTCAGAAAAAAAGAAAAGATAAAGAAAGGCACAAAGAAAAATGAAAAAAAGTAGGGGCACAGAGGGCAGTGCTCGTGCGTGAATGCGAACGAGAGGTGTGGATGAGGGTTCGTTAGCGAACGCGCCACGAGCGGTGATGTGGCCGTGCCCTCGACAAAGACAGGGACAACGAGAAAGGCGGAAGACAGGAGTCAGAACCGAACCGAAGCGAAGCGGAGATCCGTGCGCCAGCACGACACCGAAGCGAAGACCCGCGCGCAAGCGCGACACTCAGAAAAAAAGAAAAGGCAAGGATAAAGGCAGAAGACAGGAGTCAGAAGTCAGGAGTCAGAAAAAAAGAAAAGGCAAGGATAAAGGCACAAAGGGTAAAGGCACAAAGTAAAATACAGGATTCAGGAAACATTAAGTCAGTCATTCCACCCGGGCCGGAGGCGGACATAGCTGAGAACGATATTGAACAGAAAGATATCAGGCAGAGACTAAAAATACGGATTCGCGAGATAAGCGACTGCCTTGAAGAAAAAATCGAGCCTCTGGTGGAAGCACGCCAGCAGGAGGAGGATCAGGAAACCGAAGATTCACAGTCCCTGCTCCAATCCCGGGAGTATGCGGCCAGAGTGCTGGAACTAATCGATAAGACACGCGATTTGAGCGAGTCGAGAATCCTGGTGATCGATAACGGCACAGGCTATCTGCCCCGCAGCCTGGCGGAGGGAGATGCAGATATCGTGGCGATAGAACTGACCGAAAAACTGAAAAAGAGCGCAGTATTTCTCAACAGCTACCCCAGCATAATTTATAAGAAAACCAACCCGCTGTTGGTTACCGAGGAATTCGACCTGATAATCGATAGCGGCATTCTGTGTTATTTCCACCCGGAGATTCTTAGTTTTTTTCTTCCCCGTTTAGCGGGATTCAGCCGGCGAAAAATGATCCTCGAGTTCCGCCTCGCCCGCCCCTGGTACCTGAATTTTTTGCCCAAAGCCCTGGTTTCCGACACCGAATACCTGGACCTGGAAGTGTCCCGCTACAGCCAGAGCGATATTTTCAACCTGATCGAGAACTCCTGCGACATGCTCCTGACCGAGCGAAACGAGCTTGGAACCAGCCTGTTGGTTAAAGCCCTCAGAAAACCCCACTCGAGCCGTCACCGCCGTTCCGCCGCTGAGTGAAATAAGATCTGGTCACCCCTACCACCACCCCGCTAAGCAGGAGCAGCCCTACCAGGTTGGGCAGTGCCATCAGACCGTTCATCACATCCGAGACCAGCCATACGGTATTGAGCTCGGTCACCGCACCCACAACCACCATCCCGGTAAACATGGCCCGGTATGGTATGACCGAGCGTTCTCCGAGCAGGAACTCAAGCGACTTCTCACCGTAATACGACCAGCCGAGCACGGTCGAGTAGCCGAACAGGATCAGCCCCACGGCTACCACCATGCCGCCCAGCTCTCCGGGCAGTACATTGTTGAAACTCAGGGCGGTTAGTTTGGCTCCGGTGACTTGATCGCCTAACTCGTTCACGGCTTTCCAGGAGTCGGTCAGAATGATAGTCAGGCCGGTAAGAGAGCAGACCACGATGGTGTCGATGAAAGTCTGGGTCATGGAGACCATTGCCTGGCGTACGGGATGTTTTGTCTGTGCGGCGGCCGCGGCGATAGCCGAGCTGCCCAGGCCGGATTCGTTCGAGAATACCCCGCGTGCCACACCCATCCTGATAGTCTGCTTCACCGCGGCGCCTGCGAATCCTCCCACCGCGGCGGTCCCGGTAAACGCCGAGCGGAAGATCAGCCCGAATGCCCAGGCGAGCTTATCCAGGTTCGCCCCGATCACCCAGCAGGCCGCCACGATATAAAATAAAATCATCACCGGCACCAGCACGCTGGTAACCCGGGCGATCGACTTGATCCCGCCCAGCAGCACCATGCCGGTAGCCAACGCGATAACAGTCCCGGTCATCCAGTGCTTGACCCCGAATGCGCCGTGCATGGCCTCGGCGATGCTGTTTGACTGCACCATGTTGCCGATGCCGAATGCAGCCACCGAGGCGAAAATCGCGAAACAGACACCCAGCCACTTATGTTTCAGCCCGAGGCTCAGGTAGTACATCGGGCCGCCGCACATCTGGCCCCGCTTGTCCGTAGTGCGGAACTTGACCGCCAGTAGTGCTTCGGAATACTTGGTGGCCATTCCGAACAGCCCGGTGATCCACATCCAGAACAGCGCCCCGGGCCCGCCGGCGGCGATGGCCGTGGCCACCCCTGCGATATTGCCCGTACCCACCGTGGCCGCCAGCGCGGTCATCAGCGCCTGGAAATGGCTGATATCTCCCTCGCTGTCTTTATCCCGCCTCTTGATCAGCGCCAGGTGCAGCGAGGGCAGCAGGGCGCTAAACTGCAAACCCCTCAAGGCAAGTGTCAGGAAAACACCCGTACCCACCAGCAAGACCAGCATCGGCCAGCCCCAGACCACTTTGTGCACAGCCTGGAAAAAAAGGTTGATGTCGGACAAAATACCGCTGGAGTTTGCCAAATTACGCCTCCCGGGCTTAAACTGTGAACCTTATCTATATTCCTGATTGCCGGATTACAATTCTGCCAATTTAAAGATTTACACCCGGCATGGCAATTTTTTTATCTGTTTTGCAGGTTCCAGGTTTCAGTCGGAAAAACCGTAATACTCCTGCTGAAAGGGCGCAAGCTCAATAAAGGCCTCACCCTCGGTTTATAATCTGTCGCCTGAGAGCTCATTACAGGCCAAAGATGCTATATGCCGTCTCTTTCATTATCGCTTGACACAATTGAAGCAAATTGATATTTTTCTTGATAATGACAAAGCTGCTTCCGATATGCGAAAGTGGCGGAACTGGCATACGCGCAGGATTTAGGATCCTGTGGGGCAACCCGTGGGGGTTCGAGTCCCCCCTTTCGCACCATTTTAGTTCTCCTTACTCGAAGAAACGATGGAACCTGGAATAATGGCATTGGCCGACTTAAAAGTGGAAGTCTCCAGCAGCGGACCCTGTGAACGCACCCTCAATGTAACAGTCCAGGCCGAGGAGGTCCGGAGCGAGCGGGAGAGGGTGACCACCGAGTTCAGGAAAAAAGCGCGGATCGAGGGCTTCCGGCCCGGCAAGGCTCCCCGCAAACTGATCGCCGGGCGATTCGCCGATGCTATCAAGGCCGAGGTGCTGCAGAAAGTGATCAACGACGGCTGTATCCAGGCCATGGAACAGGAAAACATCCAACCCTTGACCCGTCCCACAGTCCAGAAAGTGGACCTGGCCGAGGACGACAACTTGAGTTTCGTTGCTCTGGTCGAGGTGCCCCCGGAGGTGAATCTCAAACGTTACAAGAAGCTTACCGTGAAAAAAAAGGTGATTAACATTACCGATGAGGATGTTGAGGAAGCCCTGGAGAACCTCAGAGAGCAGCAGGCCCGTTTCATCCCCAAGGACGGCGCCGCCGAGACCGGGGATTACTTGCTGATCGATTTTGCGGTCCTCGACCAGGAGGGCAACCCGCAGCCGCAAACCGAGAGGAAAAACCAACTGGTAATGGCGGGCCATGAGGACCCTACAGCCCTGTTCAGCCACAGGCTGGTGGGTTTGAGTGAAGGAGATGACCAGCGGATCGATATCGAGTTTCCGGAGGACTATCCCGATGAATCGCTCAAAGGTCGGAAAATAAGTTACCGGGTGGATGTCAAGGGAGTTAGAGTCAAATCTCTGCCTGAGCCGGACGATCACTTCGCCCGGCAAATCAGCCGGGCCGAGGACCTGGCGGGTCTGAAAGACCTGTTGAGAGAAAATCTTCAGACCGATGTAAACCGCCACTCCGAACGGGATGTGGAGGAGGAGTTGTTCCGGCTGATTATCGAGGCGAACCCCTTCGAGGTGCCTTCCTCGCTGGTCGGATCGGCCATCCGGCGCCAGGTTGAAAATACCAAAAAACAGTACCCGAACCAGAAGATCAACGAGGAAGAAATTGCCAGGATGACCCGGCCGGTGGCCGAATTTACTATCAAGCGCGAATATCTGATTCGCCGGATCGCCGAAAAGGAAAAATTCGAGGTTGCCCCCTCAGAGATCGAAGCCAAGATCGCCGAATATGCAACCCAGCTCGGCAAGCCTGTGGAGGAGGTCCAGCGAGACTTTCGCTCGGCCGAGGCCGCGAACCACCTCCGCGCGCTTATCCTGACCGAGAAAGTGGTACAATTCCTGCTGGAAAATAACGACATCAAAGAGGTCAAGTAAGACCTCGGTTAGAGGAGATAATTTATGACTCTGATTCCAATGGTAATCGAGAAAAGCGGAGTGGGAGAAAGAGCCTATGACATTTATTCGCGCCTGCTGAAAGACCGGATAATTTTCATCGGTACGGCAATTGACGATCAGGTGGCCAACCTGGTAATAGCTCAATTGCTATTCCTCGAAGCGCAGGACCCCGAGAAGGACGTTTTTGTCTATATCAACAGCCCGGGGGGCATGGTCTCCAGCGGACTGGCGATCTATGATACGCTGCGTTTTATCAAGCCTGCAGTCAGCACCATGTGTGTCGGCCAGGCGGCCAGTATGGGGGCTTTCCTGCTGGCCGGCGGCGAAAAGGGGAAGCGTTTCAGCCTGCCGCACGCCCGGATCATGATCCATCAGCCTATGGGAGGAACCCAGGGCCAGGCCTCGGACCTGGAGATCTATACTTATGAAATCCTGAAAACCAAAAAGCTTTTAAACCGAATCCTGGCCGAAAATACCGGACAGGACCTGAAAAAGATCGAAAAAGATACCGATCGCAACTTTTTCATGTCACCCGAGGAAGCTAAGAAATACGGCCTGATTGATGATATTCTCGAGCAACACTCCTGAACCCTTCGGGGCTTAAGGCTCACTGTTATCTAAACGAGAGAAATATGAGTAATCGCGGTGGTTCCCCCAGAAGCGGCCTGATCTTCTCTTTCTGCGGCAAAAGCCAGAAACAGGTTCGTAAGCTGATCTCGGGCCCCAATGTGTTCATCTGCGATGAATGCATCCGTCTCTGCAACGAGATCCTGATCGAGGACGAAACCCGCCAGAGCCAGGAAGGACCGTATAAGATACTTCCGCCGAAGGATATCAAGAATATCCTCGACCAGTACGTTATCGGCCAGGAGCATGCCAAGCGGGTCCTCTCGGTGGCGGTTTACAACCACTACAAACGTACCGAGAACGAGACGACCACCCGCGAGGTGGAAATCGAAAAGAGCAATATCCTGATGACCGGGCCGACCGGAACCGGCAAGACTCTGCTGGCCCAGACCCTGGCCCGGATTCTCCACGTGCCGTTCGCCATTGCAGATGCCACCACCCTGACCGAGGCGGGCTATGTGGGCGAGGATGTGGAGAACATCCTGGTCAGGCTGCTTCAGGCCTCCGAGTACAATGTCCGCGAGGCGGAGCGCGGGATTGTCTATGTAGATGAGCTGGACAAGATCAGCCGCAAGAGCGACAATCCCTCGATTACCCGTGATGTCAGCGGCGAGGGGGTGCAACAGGCGCTTTTGAAAATTCTCGAGGGCACCATCGCCTCGGTACCGCCTCAGGGGGGGAGAAAGCACCCGCAGCAGGAATATATCCAGATCAACACCCGTCACATTCTTTTCATCTGCGGCGGGGCTTTCGATGGGCTGGAAAAAATTATCCAGCGCCGGATCGGCCAGCAGACTATCGGGTTCGGCAGCAAGCTCACCATTCCGGAAGATGACCCCGACAAGATGCTGCATATCCTTCAGCAAGTCGAGCCTGAGGATCTGATCAACTACGGCCTGATCCCCGAGCTGGTGGGCAGGATGCCGGTGGTCACCGCACTGGGCGACCTGGACCGTGAGGCCCTGATACGCATCCTGGTAGAACCGAAAAACGCCCTGGTCAAGCAGTATATGCGCATTTTCGAAATGGAGGAGACTACTCTTAAAGTGGAGGATGCCGCTCTGGAGGAGGTGGCCGACCGGGCGGTCAAGCGGGGCAGCGGCGCCCGTGGACTCCGCGCGGTGCTTGAAGAAGTGATGCTCGACCTGATGTTCGAAATACCCTCTCGCAAGGATGTGGAAGAGGTGGTGATAACCCCTAAAGTTATTAAAAATAAAGACAAGCCCTTGCTCATCCTCAAGGGCCAGGCACAGAAAAAAAGGGCCTGAGAAAACCTGCGTCCTTTGCGCGAAAGAAAGCCCAGGTACCCGGCTCAGTCTGCCAAGATAATTTTTGTTCTAACTAAACTAACTAAAGTAAGGGCGGGTCCTTAAGAATCCAACCATTTAATTCTTAAAGAGGAATCATGCGCTCACCTGTTTTATTGAGCCTGTTGACGGCTCTTTTGACATTCGCCTGCGGCACTCTCCCGCAGACCCACTATTACACCATCGGTCGCCCGGTTAACCAGGAAGGGGTACCACTCCCGCGCGGAACCGGCCTGACTATCGGCGTGCCTCAGTTCGAGGCCGAGGGCATCTATGCCCGGGACAACCTGCTTTACCGCATGGGCAACTATGAGATAGCAGCCGATTATTACAGGCGCTGGGGGATTCCGCCCCAGAAAATGGTAGCCGAGGCCACGATCGACTACCTGCGGGCCAGCGGCGTTTTCGCAGATGTAGTGCGCCTACCCTCCATGAGCGATGTCGACCTGATCCTGGTAGGCCGCATACTGCGGTTCGAGCAGGTCCCGGACCAGGTGGGCTCCAGCGCAAGGGTGGACTTCGAGTTCGTCCTGCAAGACTCGGAAAGGCACTCGATCCTCTGGCGCCGCGAGGTCTCCGAAATTACCCCGGTCGGAGCCCTGCCCTCGGCCGAGGCGATTGTCGCCGCGCTCGAGAGTTCCGTGCATTCCTGCCTGAAACAGGCTACCGAGGCGGTCGCTGAATTGGCCGCAAAGCTCTCCAGCGCAAAATGATCGGTATTTTCGACTCCGGCGTGGGAGGCCTCTCCCTTCTGCGCGAACTGGAACTGGCTCTGCCGAAAGTCGATATCCTCTATCTTGCGGATAACGCCTGCTTCCCCTATGGTTCCCGCCCACCTCAGTGGATTAAAGACCGCGCCTCGGCAATCACCCGAACCTTCCTCGAACGCGGCTGCCGCCTGGTGGTGGTAGCCTGCAACACTGCCACCGTGGTGGCTATCGAGCACCTGCGGAAAAAATTCCCCATACCCTTTGTGG
>CAZSTM010000077.1:0-11217 GCA_964609635.1 uncultured Gemmatimonadales bacterium | reverse complement strand
CCTGCCCTTCGATTTCGCGCGTTCATTTGTCGATAGTTATTACACCGGTGGCTCAGTCGATTTTCTTACCGGAGAATTCTACCGCTCCATGATACTCAGGCTGCGCTTTTATGGTATCTTTCTGGTTCTGCTCGGTGCTGTCGCTGTGTTATTCAGCCGCCGCCTGGCGGATCAGGCTGCCGGTATCTCCGCCATCTTTCGGGAAGCCCTCTTATCAGAACCGGTGTTTAGTAAGGAACTCAGAAAAATCCCGGCCGTAACGCTGATTCTAGTCGTTTTCTCGGTTATTTCAGGGCTGGTCGTGCGTTTGACCTTTCTTCAGGAGCCGATTCGCTATGACGAGGCGGTTACTTACCTGAATTATGCTTCGTTCTCTCCCCTGGTTAGTCTAAGCTGTTACCTCGCCCCAAACAACCACATCCTGCACTCTGTTCTGGTCCTGCTGTCCACCCGCTGTTTCGGTCCAGGCGAGTGGGCAATACGGCTGCCGGCCCTGGTGGCAGGGGTGCTGCTGATCCCGGCCGTGTTTGTTCTGGCACGAAAGTCGGGCGGCTATGGTACCGGCCTGTGGGCAGCAGCACTGGCGGCTGCTTCCAGCTACCTGGTAGAGTATTCGGTCAACGGCCGGGGCTATACCATGGTTTGTCTGTTTACCGGATTGCTGTTGACGGCGGCGCGCTCAGCTCTTAACCATCCCCGGTCGGTACACGGCTGGAGCGCTTTTGTTTTGTTTTCGGTGATCGGTCTGGCCACCGTTCCCACCATGCTTTACTCTATCTGCCTGGCCACTGCCTGGTACCTTTTAGGGGCCGATCTTGCCGGCGCCGGAGCACGAGGGAGCCCGATACGGCCGATCGCTCTGTCTTTGGTCATAATCGGATTAGGAGCGCTGATTTTCTACACCCCGGCGATACTGGTCTCGGGGCCGAAAGCAGTTTTCGCCAACGAGTATTTAAGCCCGTTGCCCCTGAGAGAATGGGCGCTGCGCGCTCCCGATCTGGTTGTCTCCCTTGCGAGCCTTTTTCACCGCGACCTCCCTCTGCCTCTAGTGCTGCTGCTGGCAGGCGGATTTATTTTAGGCGTTTTTCGTACGCCCAAGCTGGCGGCGGCATCTATTACAGTCGGGTTATTGATGCTCCTGCAGCGCGTGGTGCCCTTTGAACGGGTGCTCCTGTTCCTGCTGCCTGTCTACCTGTGTGTAGCGGCGGCAGGATTTTCGACCGCGGTCGATTGGATGACTCGAGGCATCGGCCGGAAACATCGAGGCGCGTTGACTGCACTGCCGGCACTGGTATGGCTGCTGACCGCCTCTTTTTATTTGCAGCGGGAAAAAGGGCCGGCCTTTTCGGAAGAAACGGGATTCTTTCCAGAGGCGAAAAAGGTGGCGGAATTCTTGAGTTCAGATCCCGGTGCGGACCAGAAAATCCGGGCTGTCAGTCCATCCAATGCACCGCTGAAATACTACTGCACCCGGCTGGGAGTCAATTCCGGGCGCTTCGAGCTCGGAAAGCCCGACCGGCTCAGACCAAAAGCTGTCTGCCTGGTTGTCAACCTCCGCTACGATCGACTGGAAGAGCTGATCGAACGATTCGACCTGGTTCCTCCGGCCTACCGGCCGCCCCGTTTGGTATTTTTCTTCCGCCGGGCGGCAGTTTACCGTCTCGAGGGTTTTTGCCTCTGAACCTGATTATTAAAATGTTCGCATACTTTTATTAAAAAACTATATTTAACCCATAGATTACGAAGATGTACTAAAAAATACCATATAAGAATATTTGCCCGGTATAGATGCGGTGACTGTTGTTCATCGCCACCGGTTTTTGAATATCGTTACTTGTTCTTTTTCAAGCCTGTCCGCGGGAATCATACAGGCAATCCCGAAAAATCTGCGAAATCTGTGGATTATCGACAAATTTTATATAAGATTATCTCTGAAACTGATACTTCAGCCTGCAGGGAAAGATATGCCGGATAAGCGCGACATGGTTCATCTGGGAATACCCGGCAAGCTCGTTCCGCTGGTGCTGGCCGGCCTGTCAATGGCAGTGGTCCTGGCTGTGGCTTATTTACCGCTGAACCTGGCGGCCTTGGCGCTGGCGGCGCCGGTCTTTCTGGCTCTCACAATCTACCGGCCGCTCTGGGGCCTGGCGGCGCTGTGCGTGATGCTGCCGATGGAAGGGATCGCTGTCTCGAGCCAGGGTGCTACGGAAATTCGTTTGCTGGGCCTAGCGGTTTTTGCGGCCTGGGTGATTCACCTGCTGATCTTCGGGAAGCGGATACGGGTGAACCAGACTTTCTGGGCGGCTTTTGCATTGGTAGCCTGGGCGGGAATTTCTTTTCTCTGGGTTAAGGATCTGCAGTTCGCCGGCTTCCGGTACGGAACCCTGGTCCAGCTGCTGCTGTTATTCCTGATGGTGATCAATGTCATCGAGAACGAGGTGGATTTCCGCCTGGTGATGGGTTCGCTGCTGCTGGGGGCGGTGGTTTCCACCGTACTGTCGTTAAATATTATCCTGACCAATGTGTTCGAACGGGCCCGCGCTTTCGAGGCGCAGAACCCCAACACTTACGCCATGGCGGTTGGCCTGGCGATTATCGCCGGAATATACCTGGCCACCCGGCTGAAAAACGGCTGGCTGAAACTGCTCAGCGCTCTTGCCACCGTTTACCTCGCTTTTCCCTTGCTCCTGGCCCAGAGCCGCAGTGTCTGGCTGGCCGTGGCCGCCGCTTTGTCGGTGTTTCTCTGGCATACCAAAAGGCGGCTGCGTAATATGCTGATTATCGGTCTGGTCGCTGCGGCCGCTGTCGGCGCGGCTTTTGCTCTGGGTCTGGTAAACGTGACACTCATCCACCGGGCCGGCGAGGTGACCTCCTTGATGAGGCAGCAGAGCAACCGGGCCGATATCTGGAGGACTGCCATCAATGTTTTCCTGGACCATCCGGTTGCCGGGGTGGGTTTTATGCAGTTTCCGCGGGTCTATAACCGTTATCGCTATACCACGCATGGTATCAAAATGGACCTGGTTCCGGCCCGGGACCCCCACAGCTTGTATTTCGGGGTAGCCGCAGAGCTTGGAATAATCGGTTTGGCACTGCTGGCAATGGTGTTCTGGAAGGCCTGGAGTCGACAGGGATTGCCGATGGGAGCCAATCCATGGATCAACAGGGTATTTCTGGTGTTTATCCTTGTCTCGAGCATAGGCTTGAACCACATTCGCGGAAAGACCTTCTGGCTGGTCCTGGCTCTGGCTGTCAAAGCTCAGTCGCTGGCCCGGGATGAAGCGAATGACGACCGGGAGAGCGAATGAACTCCAGGGTGGCGATAGTGATCGGCCAGTTGGGCTATGGCGGGGCCGAACGGCAGGTGAGTATCCTGGCAAAAGGGCTGAACGCGGCGGGCTGGCCGGTTACCGTGATCTGCCTTTCCGAGATGCTGGAGCCGTTCGGAGCCGAGCTGGAACAAGCCGGTGTCCGTTTGCGCCGGATTCGGCGCCGGGGGCACTATGAGCCCGGCCGGGTATTAAGACTCGCAGGGCTTCTCAGAGAGGAAAAAGTAACCCTCATCCACAGCCAACGGGAAGCTGCGAACATTTACAGCTACCTGGCCCGCCCCCTGGCGGGCCGGCCCGGTTTTATCCCGAGCGTGCGCACCCGGTCGGTGAAAATGGGCCTGCTCGAGTCTTCACTGCTGCGCAGGTCTCTGAAAGCCGGCGACTGTGTTCACGCCAACTGCCATGCTGCGGCCCTTACTTTTGCCGAACGCTACCGGATCGACCAGGCGCGCTTCCGGGTGATCTATAACGGAGTCGTACCTTTTGCGGAAACCGATGAACAGGCGCGAAACTCCGCCAGGGCCGCTTTCCGCATTCCGGATGATCGCCTGGTGGTGGCTACCCTGAGCAAGGATTCGCCGGATAAGAATGTTCCCGCTTTTCTAAGGCTGGTCCGGGCTCTTTCATCGCGGTTTCCCAACCTTGCGGCCCTGGTCGCCGGACGGGGTCTGGATGAATCTTATGCCGCCCGGGAAATGCAAACCACCGCCGGGGGCCCGGAAATATCGTTCCTCGGCCCCCTCAAAGATGTCCGCCCGCTTTTTGCCGCGGCGGATATCTTTGTGCTTACCTCGATAAGGGAAGGGCTGCCCAACGTTATCATGGAGGCCATGGTCTCCGGCCTGCCGGTGGCGGCCTACCGGGTGGGGGGCGTGGAAGAACTAATCGAGGACGGCCGGAGTGGGAGACTCGTGCCCTGCGGTGATGAGAAGGCGCTTTTTACCGCGGTCTGCGATCTGTTGCAAGACACCGGCCGCTCGCAAAGCATGGGCCGGATGGGGCGACACAGAATGCTGGAGCATTTCAGCGCGGAAAAAACTGTCGCCGAAACCGCCGCCCTGTACCAGGAGGTCCTCGGGAAGCGGCCGGTCGATGGAAAGTTTTAACCGGCACACCCCCGGAGCCGATCAGAGTTCCATGAAGAAAAACTCCACCGAATAAGATCATGCCGAAAACGGGTAAGAAACTAGTCTGGCTTATCCTGGCCGCAGTCATTGCGCGGGTGGTTTTTTCTCTGCTGTTCAAGCCGCTGGTAACACCCGATTCCGCAAGCTACCTGGAGATGGCCCACCAGATTTCCTCGAACGATTTCAGCCGTTACGCAGGTATCAGAACACCCGTATACCCGGTTGTCCTTTTACTTTTTCAGTGCAATATCCAGGTTGTGGTCGTTTTCCAGATGATTTTGGGCGTGGTCATTTCCTTGATGGTCTTTCAAATCTTTATGAAAATTCAGGATCGTCAATGGCTCGGCTTTGCAGCGGGCCTCAGTTATGCCGTCAACCCCTCGCAGGTTCTATTTGAAAGAGCCGTGCTTACGGAAACCACCGCCACCGTGCTGGTTACCGCCTCGTTTCTGCTTTATCTCACGGCCGTCGAAAAGCGCAGAGATATCCCTGCCTGTATATTTTTGGGAATCCTGAGCTCACTGGCCGCCCTTACTAAACCGCTGTTCCAGTTTTTACCTCTTCTGTTTTCTATCCTGCCGGCCGTCGGCTTTTTTAGAACAAATCGAACAATACCAGGCGCCGTATCCAGATTTGTCGCGGTTATCATCCCGGCCGTTCTTTTACTGGGCTCCTGGAGCTGGTTCAATCATTCGAAAACGGGATACTTCGGCATTTCCACCATGACGGGGATGGGCCTGATGAATCATACCGGAGCTTTTATTGAAAATGCGCCGCCTGAATACGAAACCCTAAAGAGGGTATTTATCAAGTACAGGCAAAAGCGGATAAAAGAAACGGGAAACCCCTCAGGCACGGTTCATCTGGCCAGGAAAGAGCTTATGGAAAAAACGGGGAAAAACTATGTGGAATTAAACGAAACCCTGTGCAGGCTGTCTTTTTCCCTTATCAAAAACAACCCGGGCGCTTACTTGAATTCGGTGGCAAAAGCTTTTACCAGATTCTGGCAGCCCACCTGGTACACGGATCAAGGGGGTATCAGGAAAATTATCAAATCCGGTAACATTTTAATGATTCTTGCGGCAGGCTCGTTCGCACTGGTTCACTTTTTCTGCATGTTGCTTTTCTGGGTGTTTCCATTGGCCTATGCCGCCCTTCCCGGCATGAGAAAGCATTTCACCTTTAATTTTCAAGTTGTTTCCATATACCTGGTTGTCTTTTCAACCGCCTGCTTTCAGAGCCTGCTGGAATACAGCGAAAATGCAAGGTACAAGATTCCGGTCGAGCCACTGATAGTGGCTCTGGCGGTTATTTTTGCCATAGATTTTTACAGATTCTTGACCCGGAGTACTGAAAAACCTTCGGAGTAAGACATTTCACGGGTACATAACCTTACCTTTGATAGGGGTAGTAAATTCGGATTCCCCATATAGAGATTGAAAGTGGCACGGCCTAAAAATTTGGCTGCATTGAATTAGCCGAGGGATAAGTGTCCTTTTTTTCCTGCTCAGAACAGGAAAATCATTTATATTTACGATGAGAACGGATAATTTATCGAAAAAGAAAGCCATCTTTAACGGTTTCAATTTTGATAAGGTGAATATCAGTTTATCCATCGATAAACAGGATGAACCACGGCCGAAATATTTTACCATTGAATCGAGAATAAACGCATGCCTTACAGATCCCTGCTGGTTACTTTCCGCCGCCAGTTCACCACCGGCCTGATTATCCTGATCCCGCTGATTACTACCATTTTCCTGGTGACTTGGCTGTTTCGCCTGCTGGACAGCATTCTGGGAAAACACTTAGTACACGTCTTAGGCTACTATGTCTACGGAGTGGGGTTTGTCAGTCTGTTCCTGCTAATCTGGCTGGTGGGCTCTCTCGGCAGGACCTATCTGGGAGGCCGGCTCAATCGCCTGAAAGACATAGTGATCGAGCGCATTCCTCTGGTCGGCAGCCTTTTCACTTCGATCAAGCAGGTAAGTGCCGGGTTGCTGGAAATGGATGCGAAAAATTTCGAACAGGTGGTGATGATCGAGTATCCCAGACGGGGCCTATACGCGATCGGATTCATTACCAGCCGAAGTACCGCAGGTGTCTTCGATAAGGGAGATAAGTCGGATAATCTAAGATTAACCCACGTCTTTGTGCCTACCGTACCCAATCCCACCTCAGGATATCTGCTGCTTATTCCGGAAAATGAGATAAAACTACTGGCTCTTAGCGTTGAGGAGGCCCTCAAGCTGGTCTTGAGTCTGGGAGTCATCCATCCCTCGGAATACCATCTGAATAAGAATAAACAACTAAGCGGCGAATGAGGATTTGTCTTTCTGTCGAAATCTGGATTTAAACCTTAACCACCGGAAGCAGCCTGTAAAAGACATTTAAACTCCCGTTAAATTTCAGGTGTAAATGGATTTAGGAATTAAAGACAAGACAGCCATTGTCTGCGGAGCGAGCCGCGGCCTGGGCTACGCCTCGGCCCGGGAGCTGGCCGCCGAGGGCGCCAACCTGGTGATCTGCGCCCGGGGAGCCGAAGCCCTGGAAGAGGCCGCGCGGCAGATCGCCGAAGATACCGGCGCAAAAATTCTGGCCGTGGCCGCGGATGTGTCGGTGGCAGAGGATATCACCCGGGTGGTCGAAACCGCGCTGAAGGCTTTCGGTGGAATAGAAATCCTGGTCAATAACGCAGGAGGGCCCCCGCCGGGACCGTTCGAAACCCACGATGACCGGGCCTGGCTCGCCGCTTTCGAGCTTAACTTGTTAAGCGCGGTCCGTTTCAGCCGGGCGGTGATCGCTCCCATGCGCAAAGCCGGCGGCGGAAGAATAGTCAACATCACCTCGGTGGCGGTAAAACAGCCGGTGGAGCGTCTTATCCTCTCCAACTCGGTACGTGCCGGGGTGGTGGGCCTGGCCAAGACCCTGTCGAACGAGCTGGCCCCGCACGGCATACTGGTCAACAATGTCTGCCCCGGTTTTATCCTGACCGACCGCTCGGTATCCGTGGTCAAAGACCGGGCCGAAAAAGAAGGCAAAAGCTACCAGGAGGTACTAAGCTCGCTTACCGCTACCATCCCCCTGGGGCGCATGGGCGAACCGGCGGAGCTGGCCGCACTGGTGGCTTTCCTCTGCTCGGCGCGGGCCTCGTATCTCACCGGGGCCACCATCCAGGTGGACGGCGGCTTGTGCAAGGCAATTATGTGAAGCAGTGGCTTCTTTCGGCTCGGACCTTAGTGGTCGACCGGTGGGGCAGGAGAAATCCCTGGGGCGAAAGTTACTCCGGCAAGTGATTGAATACGGTCGCTTCTTTCTGCTCGGACCTTAGTGGTAAACCGGTGGAGCAGGAGAAATCCCAGGGGCGAAAGTTACCCCGGCAGGTGGTTGCAGGCAGTGGTTTCTTTCTGCTTATACCTGACAGACAGGTATATCCGGCGGGAGCAGGCTCCGGAGAAGAAAGTTTTTAATAGACCCCGTATCTCTCCACCAGAGCTCTTATGAACTCCATGGTTTCCGGGGTTACGGTGGGAGCGGTGGAACAGGCGGTGGATAGAATGTAGCCGGGCTTATGGTTCATTCCGATTTCCAGGCAGCGGCGTACCTCGGCCTCGATTTGCTCCCGGTCGCCGGGGGTGAGAAGATTCACCGAGTCCAGGTTGCCCTTGATCCAGGCCCGGCCGTCGAGCCTGCGCGCCGCATCCTCGAGCTCCACATTGCCCAGCGGCGGAGGGTCCAGGCACTCGATCCCGTCATAACCGGACTCCAGGGCCAGCTCGAGACGGTCATCCAGGGCGCCGCAGGTGTGAAGATAAACCGGGGTTTCGGGCGAGACCCGGTGTGCGGCCTCCACCAGCCGCGACTCGTAGGGTATTACCAGCTCCCGGTAGGTCTCGGGGCTTAAAAAACTCTGCCCCACGTACGGGGAGCTGACCTTGATCGCATCCGGCAAAACAGCCTGTTCCAAAGCGCCTGTTGCGCGAAGAATCTCGAGCTCCAGCGCCTTTTCGAGTATCGCGGCCGCCTTGACCGGGTCGGTGACTGTCAGTATCAGGGCTTCTCTCAGGCCGAAAAGGTCCACCAGGTGGTCGAAGGGGCTCTGCACTTCCCAGTGGATGGACCGGGTGCGCACGAACTCTTTATCGAAAGCCCCGAGTACATCGTACCACTCCTGTTCCGGCGCAGGGAAACTCAAAGCGGCGGGATCGAAAGACTCAGGCGTGGGCTTTTTCTCGGGCAGCCTGCTGTCGTATAGCTCATCGCCCTCGGCGGTAAAAGTGGCCCGGGAGCCCTCGGCGAAAGTCACCACATCGCTAGCCCCGGAGCGGTCTATCCGGCGAATGCCCTGCCGGATGCGGTAGGCTGGGTATATATTGATAAGTACCCCGTCCATGCCGTATCGCTCGCATAAAGCCTCCTGCGCCCCGGCGAAACGGTCCGGGTCAAGCCAGATCCCGCACCAGTCGGTCATTTCGAGCGCGCGGTAGAAATGCCCGATCGCCATCTGGCACATGTAGGGCACCCGGTCAGGGGTGCGGCCGGCCATGGCCGCGGCAACTCGCTCTTTTCCGGTCATGAGCTTAAACGCCTTTAGAGTCGGGGTAAAACAAAATGAGCCCTGTGGCTTTTAGTTTAGATAAATTAATTAGCTCCGCCGTCCCGATCAATACTTGTCCAATTTACCGGCACAAGGCGGAGAGTCCAGATAAAAACAGCAGGTTTCGCTTACACTCAAACCAGGGGGATTAAATGAAAAGGAGCACCGTAACGGGTCATTTATTAATGATAATGATTATCCTTATCGCCGCAGGGCCTTTACGTTCGCAGGTCTGTTCACCCGGCGTGCTGCTGACAGGGCAGCCGGATACGCGCGATCTTATAACCCTGGTGCACGACCTTTACGCGCAGGCCGGGGCGACCACCGACCGTCAGAAGGCCGAGGCCGTCTGGCGCTACCTGCTCACCGACGGCAGGTTTGTCGAGCCGGGAATGGTTTACCATATCGCCGGCTGGGCCTATGAGGAGCCGACCGGCGAGGTGCTCGACCCGTTGAAACTGCTCAACAGCTATGGATTCGGCCTCTGCTACCAGTTCGCCCCCCTGCTGGAAGCCCTTTTCGAAGCCGGCGGCTTCGAGGACGCCCGCTGCTGGTTTGTCACCGGACACACGGTAACCGAGGTCTTCTACGGCGGAGGCTACCACCTGTTCGACTCGGACATGCTGGGCTATACCACCGTGGGCGAAGGCGATCCCCGCACTCTGCCGGTGGCCGGGGTGCACCAGCTCGAAAGGGACCGGAATATCATCCTGGACAAACTGCTCGCCCCCGACCGGGCCGATTCAGCCAAAGTGGTCTATCCCTGGTACCCGGCGGACGTGCGGGCTAAGGCCATGGACGGCTATGCCGGGCTTTTTACCAGCAGGAATGACAACTGGCTGTTCCCTTATACCCGCTACCCTCAGGGCCACAGCATGGATTTCGTGCTTCGCCCCGGAGAGCGACTGGTGCGCTATTTCGCGCCTGAAGGCCGGGGTATCTACTACCTGCCCTATAAAAAAGTTGACGGAAGCCGGCAGGAGTTTCCGCAGGAGAGCGAGCGCTGGAAAATCCGCACCGAGGACGGACCCAAAAGCCTGAAAGACAACCGGCTCTGGGCCACCGGTAGTCTCGAATACCGGCCGTCGCTCAGCCGGAAATCGGCCTATTACCCGTTGTTCGGCCCCGGGTTCAACGACAATCTTCACCTGCCCGCCACAGAAGAACAGGGAATGCTCTATCGGGAAAAAGAGAGCCTGCCTGCTTCGGCGGTTTTCGACATGTCCAGCCCGTACGTGCTGATCGATGCCGGGTTTTCCCTCGACGTCCATCTGGCCGGGCCGGCTCATCACCTGCTGGTAGAAACCTCGACCGATGGGGGCAGAAGCTGGCAGAGCTGCGGAACCCTGACAGGCCCCTACTCCGGGCCCTGGAAAATCGGCGCACAGGTCGTTCAAAGCTCCGCGCACGGCGTGCTCACCTCGGTGAGCGGCCGCTACGGCTACCTGGCGAGGTTTACTTTCGGCGGCCCGCCTCCGGCCGAGACGGTCAAGCTCGGCGACCTGGTTTTAACCGGCCGTTTCCAACACAACCCGCGCACTCTGCCGGAGCTTGGCCCCGGGGAGAACGAGCTGATTTTCAAGCCCGGGCCGCAGCGCCGGAGATGGAATATCCCGGTGGACCTGCAGCGCCTGGAAAGCTTCGCCCTGGAAACCAAGAACCTGGAGTGCGCGGTGGAGGAGGACAACCTGATCCTGCGCCCTGTGGACTGGAAGAAAGGCGAGGTGGTGTTCGAGGCTCTGGCACCGGGCGAAGAAGTTCTGAGCGGGTTCCAGGCCGGCGGCAGGTTCCTGGTGCTGGATAAGCTTGCCCCGGAAAAACTTACCGCCGAGACAAGAAAGACCGCGCATAACTGCCCAAATCCCAGGGAGGCCAGGGCCTCCCTGGCCTGGTCCACCGCTCCACGGGGCCTTTTTACCACCCTCTGGGAGTATAATCCCGCGGTTGAATGGCTGGACGGCAAGCCTGAGCTCCGTCTGCTGCGCTGGCCTGAAGTGGATCGCACGGTGGAGCGGCTCCCGCAGGAAACCCGCAGGGTTTACCTGCGTTACCGGCTCGAGGGCATGGCGCTGGATGATATCCGCCTGGCTATTTTCACCCGGCCTTCACAAGCCGAAGAGACACACAAAGTAAACCTACTCCACGAGTGGACCGCCGACGG
>CAZSTM010000076.1:6387-11283 GCA_964609635.1 uncultured Gemmatimonadales bacterium | reverse complement strand
CCGGGTACTCTTAAGTAAGGACGGTTACAACGGCTGCCAAAAAACTCTGCGATCGATTCATCTTACGTGCAATCTCCTGACAGAAGCAGCCGTTCCCATCTGCGGATACCTCCGTTCAACAACGGGCGTATCTTTTTACGGACGCTGTGAGGCAAATCTCAAGAATCAATTGCCATGGATGGGCTCGTAGCCGAAAATTTCCGGTACCACCAGTGAGATTTGCTCGATGTAGGTGACCAGGAAAAGCACTACTATCATGGCGATGAAGAAAGGCAGCAGAGGACGGGTGACTTTGCCGATAGTGGTCTTGGCAATAGAACAACCCACAAACAGGCAGGTACCCACCGGCGGGGTGCAAATACCTATGCAGAGGTTGAAAATCATCATGATTCCGAAATGGATCGGGTCCATCCCTAAATTGACAACCACCGGCAGGAAAATGGGAGTAAAGATCAGCACGGCGGGGGTCATGTCCATGAAAGTCCCGACAATAAGCAGGATCAGATTGATAATCAAAAAAATAATCACTCTGTTGTCGGAAAGGCTGATAAGAAAGGCGCTGATGCTCTGGGGTATGTTCTCATAAGCCAGGACCCAGCTCATGGCCATGGAGGTGCCGATCAGCAGCATCACCACCGCAGTGGTGATCCCGCATTCGAGGAAGATCCCCGGCAGCTGGCTCGGGCGCACTTCCCGGTAGAGGACCACGGTCAGCAGGAAAGAGTACAGTACCGCCACGGCGGAGGCCTCGGTGGCGGTAAAAATGCCGCCTATTATCCCGCCCAGCACTATAAAGACCAGCAAGAGGCTGAGGAACGCCCGCTTGAAATGGATTAAAAGATCCTTGATCCCTCCGCCTGCTTCCTTACCGTAGCCTTTTCTCCGGACGAACAGCCAGCAGACGAACATCAGTCCCAGGCCCATCAGAATGCCGGGGAGAAAGCCCGCCAGAAAGATAAAAGCTACACTCAAGCCTCCGGAGGCCAGGGAATAGACGATCATGATATTGCTGGGCGGGATGAGCAAGCCGGTGGTAGCCGAGGTTATACTCACCGCGGCGTTGAAATCGCGGTCGTAGCCCTTACGGTTCATGGCCGGAATCATGAAACCGCCGACCGAGGAAACCGCTGCCACTGCCGAACCGCTGATACTGCCGAACAGCATACAGGTGACCACGTTGACAAAAGCCAGGCCGCCCCGAAACCTTCCTACCACCACATTGGCGAAATCTATCAGGCGCTTGGCCAAGCCTCCCCGGCCCATCAGCATTCCGCTCAGGATAAAGAAAGGTATCGCCAGCAGGGCGAAACTGTCGATGCCGGTTGCCACCCGGTGGGCGATGGTCACCAGGGCGGGACGGCCGCCGATTACCAAAAGCCCGGACAAGGTGCACAAACCGATGGAAAAAGCTATCGGCACATCAAGCAACAGCAGCACCGCGAAAGTTATCACCATTGCCAACAGAGGTAGATGTTCCATCCGGCCTATCCGGTTCGGTTTCCAGGATGGGTAAGAAAAACCTGTCCCCAAAAAATAGTTGAGAATATCAATTAACTATATAATTTACAAAAGATTATCTAAAACTAATCAAGTGTCGCTTTAAACACTGGAGCTTCTTCCTCGGCTTCTTCCCTGCCGGCGGCGAGAAGTTTTATTTCCTTAATAATAAACTCGACCCCGTACATGGTGAGAAACAGGCCGCTGATCGGCAAGGCCAGATACACGTAGCCCATGCGGATCCCCAGAGCCGGGCTGACCTGGTTGTTCCTCAAGACTACATCCACCATTTTACTGCCGCCGCAAACCAGCACACTGACCGAAAAGACGATAACGCAGCTATAGATAAAGATAGTGGTTATGTGTCTCCAGGTACGGGGAAAACGAGTTACCAGCACATCTATCCCCAGATGGGCCTTTCGTCTCAAAGCCACGGCACTGCCCAGAAGCCCGATCCAGATAAGCAGAAAGATCGCCAACTCCTCAGTCCAGCTGCTGGGGTTATGGATCACGAAACGGGTAAACACCTGCCAGATAACCGCCAGGGTCATGGCTGTCATGGCCAGGGCCAGGCCTGCTTCCAGCGCCCGGTCGAGTAAATTTTTAATTTTAGACAGCAAAGTTGTTCCTTTTGATTCTGAATTTATTAAAGCACGGTTTAAACATTTCCAGGAATGACCACCAGAGGCGATGCTGCTATTCGACCCGGCGGATACGCTCGGCCAGACTGCCTATTTTGGTGCCGGTGAATTCCTCGTAAAAAGGGGCGACCTTCTCCATAAAAGGCTTTTTGTCCGGGTATCCAATCTCAACTCCTGCCTTTTTCACCTCTTCGAGGTGTTTCTCCACCATCTCGGTCCAGATCTTTCGCTGGTAGTGCATGCTTTCATCGGCGGCCTGCTGCACCATGCGCTGCTGCTCGGCGGAAAGCCGGGACCACACTTCTTCGGACATCAACAGTACATCGGGAATAGTTGTATGTTCATCCAGATAATAGTAGTTGCATACTTCGTAGTGGTGGGAGGTATAGAACGAGGGTGGATTGTTCTCAGCCCCGTCTACCACTCCCTGCTGGAGCGCGGTGTAGAGCTCCCCCCAGTCGATGGGCGTGGGAGAGCCCCCCAGGATTTCGATGGTTTTCACCGCCATGTTGCTTTTCTGTACCCTGATTTTCATCCCGTCAAGGTCCGCGGGTGTACGAATAGGCTTGTCCTTGGTGTAAAAGCTGCGGCTGCCCGAATCATAGTAGCACAAGCCCATGATTCCCAATGGTTTGCCGACATGGAGAAGCTCCTTGCCTATCGGTCCCAGAAATACCTTCCAGGCATGTTCACTGTCCCGGAAAAGATAGGGAAGCGAATAAACGCGTATCTCCGGCACGAAGCTTTCCAGCACGGCCGCCGAGGTCTTGGTGATGTCGAGACTGCCGAACTGGACCAGCTCGATGTTTTCCCGCTCCGAGCCGAGCTGTTCGCTCGGGTAGATATCGATGGTCATCTTTCCGCCGCTGAGCTCGCGCAGCCTGCGGGACATGGATTCCATGGCCTCGTGAACCGGATGCACCACATCCAGGCCGTGGGAAAGCTTGAACCGTATCTGCTCGGAAGACTTGCCGCAGGAGAGAAAAGATAAAAGGATGGAAAAAAGTACCAGGGTCTTGGAAAGGGACCTTAGCTTAAAAGACATTCAAATAACCTTAGCTGCGATCTTAGCCATGGGCGGCAACAGATGTGGAAAGACTATTCTAACCACCGATCAAGCGGCTGTCAAGGCAATCTGCCAGGTTCCGGGAAACCCTCAAGTGGAGTGCCGGAGATGGAGATTGCCGGACGGTTGGTTTGCTAAAACCGATGGGACAGGGACATTCTAGGTTGAAAGCCGAGGCTTCCCGGAGCCTGTACGGGATCGATCTGGAGGTGGATCCTCAGGCGGGCGGCTTTTAAGGCACGGTTGCGGTTGAGGCGTTCCTGGATCAGCACGTCCAGCCCGCTTATCAGGTGGTTGGCCAGAAGAATGACGGTAAAAGTGCTCCGCCGGCGCATGGCGTTTTCTCTTCTGGCGAACAGGTCGTGAAAGCGCTGATTCTCCAGGTCGAGACCGGTCCAGTCCCAGTTGTATTCGCTCGGATATATCTTCCGTTTGTATGCCTCGAGAGCGTTTGTTTCTTCCTGAGGGTTCTGGGCCACCGGCAGTCCGCCGTTGGTGCCCGAGTAGTTGTTAATTTTAGCTATATCCCACTGGTGGCCGTTAAAGGTCCTGGAATCGGTTTCCGGCTGAAGACCCTCCAGCGAGGGGTCGTCATCGTAATCACCGCTCGAGAGCCACTTGGTCAGGTCCTCGTAGTATTCACCGTAGCCGGGCAGAGAAGGGTCGGTTATTTCCGTGGGATTATTGCGCAGCCCCGGGTATATATAGTTGGAGCGGGCCAGCCGAGTCAGCTTCAAGTAGCGCTCCAGGCGTGAGTTGCCCTGAGAATTGAGCACTATCAGGCTGCCGATACTCACTCCCTCCAGGGCAAAATAACCGTAGCTTCGCCAGTGCCCGTCCAGATACTGCGGCAGGCCCGGGACCAGAAATCCCAGGGCGACCCGCAGCATGGGATTCATTCCGGAGGTGCCGGAGCTTTCGCTCAAAAGAAAAGATTTCTTTTCAGCCGTGCTCCAGGTGCTTTTTTCGGCCGACAGGAAACTTACCAGGGGCGGCCGCTCAATCTTTTGCGGACCGGAGACACTTCCAGGTTCCCCATTCGGAGGATTTCCCACGGACGTAGTGAAAGCAGCCAGTGTCAGGGCTAAAACAAGTGGAATCGTGCGGTTGGTTATCATAGATTTTCTCGCATAATCTCATAGGGGCGGCCGGCTGGTCGCCCCTATGAGTTACGCACGTTAGATACGAACGTATTTTAGCAACAGCTCTACGATGTTATTATCAGCCGGCGAAAGCTGCCGGGCCGGTTCAGAAATGAGCCGAAACCGAGAAATAGGTGGGTTCGACTAAAGAGCTGACACCCATCTGGCGGGCCAGGTCGAAGCAGTAGCCCTTGTAGTTGATTCCGAAGCCGATGCAGGCCCCGCTCATATCGCCCTCTTCGCTCAAGTAGCCGCCCCGTACGGAAAGCAGCAGATCCTGGAGCGGCTCGATACCGAACTCGGTGCCGACATAAAGCCCGTCATCCTGGAACTTGCCCACCAGGAACCGCTCGTAATCCACAGCCAGCAGAAGGTTAAACATATCCTGTTCCATCAGGTGCTTGAGGATATTGTAACCCGCTCCGATACGTACGCGGCGCGGGAGCCGGTCGGACTGAGAGCTCTCCTTGTGCTGAATGTCGGTGCCGATGTCCAGGATCGCCGCGCCGAGCTGCAGGGGCACGTCATCGATCGGACGATAGAGCACACC
>CAZSTM010000076.1:0-6377 GCA_964609635.1 uncultured Gemmatimonadales bacterium | reverse complement strand
CGTCCACCGCGGCACTCATACCGACTCCTCCTTCTATTTGGCCAAGTTTTTCCCGGATGTATTTCATGCTCACCCCGAAATCCACTTTCTTGTTCACACGGGTGGCATAGGAACCGTAGATCATCAACAAATTCTGGTAGTCCATACCGGTCGATTCGCCGAATTCATCCATGCCCGCACTGCTGCCCAGGTCCCAGAGATTAACGGAAAAAGCAACCACTCCCACATCCTTTATGGGCAGGCCGAAGTTGAGGAAATTGAAGCTGATCTGGTCATCCTCATCCATGCCTGTAATAGGGTTTTGTAAGGAATAGGAAACACCCTGGTAGCGGGAAAAATAGACCTCGGTGCGGTTGAGCGACACCAGGCCGGCGGGATTCCAGAGCACGGTGGGCAAGCCCTCGGCAACGCCGGTAAAGGCGTAACCCATGCCGATAGCGCGTGCGCCGTTCTGTTCCTTGAGATCTCGCTTGATCGCCTGAGCAAAAAGAACAGAAGATGAAACCGGCAAAAAGATCATCAAGGTAAGAAGAATGATATTTCGTTTCATCTTGATATACTCCTTAAGAGTTAAATTTCATGGGTAACATTCTAAATATAAAGAAAAACCTTGCAGATGCAAGTTTATCGACTAAGTAAGGCTTTTCCGAGTGCCTCCACCTCCTCTGATGTATTATGAGATATATCGGTCAGCGATTTACAGATGATTTTATAGAGATAAACTCCGTTGGCGATTTTTTGTCTGTATTCATCGGTGCCGTCCCAGCGTACGGTGTTGAAACCGGCGGCAACACCGAAGCTTCTAAGCTCACGGACCGGTCGGCCGGCCACGGTAAAGATACGAATCAGCACATCCGCCGGTTCCGAGACCTCGAAGCAGATATCGGTCTGATCTTTGAATGGATTGGGATAGTTCATCACTCCGCGAAGTGTAAGGCCGCCGGCTGCGCCTGCCAGCTCCAGCATCCATTCGGCGCTGGCGGAATTCAGCAGGTTGTCGGTGGCCCGGAAACGAAGGGCGTGCAAACCCGTGCTCACCTGAGCCAGGTCGATTGCTACGGTGCCCTCCTGGTGGCTGTCACGGTGGTATTGGAAAAGCGGGGTCAAATCGGCTGCATAGGTCGTGCCCTCATCCACTTCAAGGCTCAACTGTACGCCGGGGCTGCCGGTGGTATTGATTCCGCTCTCATCGCTGAGAACCAGCAGCAAGCCTTCAGAGATGGATACCCGATCTCCGTCCGAAAGTTCCCTGCCCTGGTACTGCAGGCTGATGAGGGGAGCAGAGGTGTCCGAGGGTTCATCGGCCTGTCTGGAAATAGTCAGCAAATCGCTTGCTCCCGAGCCGTCCGAAACCTCGCTGGTGGCATAACCCACGAAGCGGCCGCTTTCCAGGTTCAGGGTATCGACCGGAAGCGAGCCGGCCAGGTTTAACGGCAGAACCAGAGCGCCGCTGAAACGTCCGCCGGTCACCGTTACCGGCCCGTCGAAAAGAACTGTGGGCTGCCGGATAAAATTGACCGAGCGCTCTCTTTGCGCACCGGACTGGCGGCACTCATAGGCGATCTCAACCGGGCGGCCGCCGCCGAGAAATTTCACCTGCGCCACTCCGGAAAAATTTTCATCCCTGTTGCCGGACTCATTTACAACCGTGCCTGAGAAGCTCACCCTGTCTCCTACCCGCCAGCCCGCTGAGCGGTCGAGCTCAAACCGTAATTCCCGCTCCGGCATGTGCAGCCGCAGGGCCGGATCGCCGAATATGCTGTAACGTTGGGCGTTTTCGATATTCCAGTATCCTCCCACAGCCAGCCGCGCCGACAGGGCCGCCGAGCCGATAGCGCCTTCACTCCCGTCGAACAGCGCCTCCAGGAAAAACTTGCTCAGCGCAATGTTCCTGCCGGCATAGGTTATCCGCGTGGCGGCGTACGAGGCCACCGCTCCGCCGCCTTGCAGGGTGAGTACCCTTTCCGCCATGGCCTGACTGCGGTAATCATCGAAGTGGCCTATCGAACAGGAGGCGTTCAGCACCAGCGGCAAACGGTACCCGTTGGTTAGCATAGGCAAATCCCGTTCCACATTGAAAATCCGTTCCTGAGCCCAATACGATTCGCTGCCGTGCCCGATATAGTTGATTATCAAAGCCCCACGGTCCCACCACGAGACAAGATCGGCGGTTGCCGCCGGTTTTCGCGTACCGATACCCGGCGGGTCAAATGGGTACTGAGCCAGATACACTTTTTTCCGCTCGATGTCTGCCGGAAAAAGCGAATCCAGCTGCTCGGAAGCCAAAACGTGGTTGGGGTTGTTTACCGGATCGCATTCCCCACCCAGTATGTAACCGTCATCCGCCACCAGCACCACCCTGCGAGTCCAGTCCCCGGCATCGGCCGCCTGTTCATACTTGATTATTTTATCAACTACCACCTCAGCCTCGTTCGGGCTCTGCACCGGGACCCGGCCGAGAGCGATCTGCGGAAAGTCCGACTCGGTGAGACGTACGAACCATTCTTCGAGCGCCAGGTCGTTGGCATTGATAAAGGGCGGGATGTAGTTAGGTTTGGAGCGGCCCGCGGCGGTGTACCCGCGGAAATCATTGTGTCCGTCCCCGAACAGCAGCACGAACTCCGGCGCGACAGACCAGCTTTCAAAAGCGTATTTAAAGAAGTTGCGCAAGGCCGCCGGATCGACCTGGCCGAAAGAAAATTCGTTGTAAATGTCATCCACTGCGACCACTCCCGCCCGGTAACGCTCGGAGCGCAAGGCCGCCAGCCTGCCGGCCTGGGGTATCAGTTCTCTGGGACTGACTATCAGATATTCGACACCTGGGAGGCTGCGCAGATGAGCAATCCGCTCGGCCCGGACCAGTTGCGGCGCCGCATAAGCCTGTGAGGCCACCACTGCGAACGAGCGAACCGGCAAGGCGGAAGACGGTGCCCCGAACCGCAAGCTACCCTGCCCGGACGGCTCCAGGCGGGAAATCCGCTGCGGCTGGAAATCGTCTGTAACCTCATATACCTCCACCTCGGCAACAGAGGTGCTCAACTCGAAACTCAGCTCTTGAGCGGCGTTCACCCGATGAAAAATAAACCGCTCGCCGGTCTCCAAAGACAATCCGGTGTTTACCCGCAGCTCGAAGAAGCCGGGCACCTGGCCCCGGCCGCTCAGGGCAAAACTGTTGCCTCTGCCGAGCAAAAGACCCTCGGGCAGCGGAATCCAGTCGCCGGTCACCGTATTGTAAGAGTAGTTCCGGCCGTTTTCGACCTCGATTCCGTTTACGGCCACGGTGTAATCGGCGAACTCACGATCAAGGGTGCCGTAGAAATGGCAGCGAAGAAAATTTCCCCCGGCCTCCGGGGTTCTCCTCAGCTCAAACGGCCTTTCGGCCGTTCCACCCTCATCGGCCTCCAGGCTCCAGGCCCAGTAGTCCGGGGCGGGATTCAGGGAGGTAATTATGTCTTCGAGCACAAGATACACGGTATTCTCTTCAAAGTGATACCAGCTTTCCGCGGTGGTTACCGGGGCGACACCGGCCGGAGGCGGCGAGTTGTAATCATTCATCCGCAGGCCTTGTGCGCTCGGGTCCTGCCAGGTCAACCAGTAAACGGCCAGGTTGTCGTAACGGTGACGGATGCTGCTTACCTGCCCGGTACCATCCACGGTAAAACGGTCCAGTCCCCGGCCGTAAAAAATTATCCGGTCCCCGGGATCGAAAGACCCGTCCTGGATTCCGCTGACCCGTATCGCCACCTCGGTAAGAGTCGGCTCCGGACCCGAGATGTCCTCTTCCAGCATCCGGCCGCCGCCTGTAAAAAGCCGGAAAGTGGCGGGGTCCGCGGTCTGGACATCGACCCCTGCCTCCGAAAGCTGCCGGCCGGAAACAGCGTACATATCGGATTTACCGATCCTCAGGCTTACCCAGCGGTCTCCCTGCATGAATGGCGAAGAGGATAGCCGGACAGCTCGTCCTCCTGCCGGCAGGCGCCAGGTTTTCGAGGATTCGTAGTTCAGAAGAACATTCCGGTACACGCTTTCAAACGAGCGGCCTGACCGACCGGTTCCGGTTGCAGCCAGACTCGGAGAATCGGGTCCTTTCGCCAGGTTGACAGTTATCCTGAAGGTTTTGGTTACTCTCAGGCCGCCGGTCCGGGGCAGGCAGGCGAACGGCCGCACCAGAAGCTCCAGTACCATGAGATCACGGAAACGTTTGGGGCCGCGGACCAGCACTGCTTCGGCCGGATAAATCTGTGCCGCGTTAAAATCCTCGCTGAAAGAGGTCACCGCCTGCGGGTTATCCCCATACAGGTTTTCCGAATCACCGGCAGGTTGGGCAGGCAGCGGCACAGGCACTGTCAACTCGTTAACGGATCCTGACTGCCGGTTCACCTCGACCGAAGCGCCGGGCGGGATCGCCAGCAAAGCCTTGTATTCAGGGACAACCGGGAAACCCCCACGCTCTAGGTCGGCAGCCCCCTCTGCCAGGATTACACTGAACACCCGACCGCCCACCTCCAGAGCTTCGATTCGCCAGTCAGGCAGCTCGAAATCCACCTCGATCCTTCTCTCATCCGAGGCCACCAGCCTGAACCCTTCTGCCGGGGAGGCGGCCGAAAGCGCAGGCCACCAGGCAAGCAGCGCCGACAACGCCGGGAAAAGCAGGTGCTTTAAGGTTTTGACCGGCATTTTCCGGAAGTAGCGATACAAAAAAGTCTCCACTGCGTTTTCTAAAATGAACGTGCCTCATCCACCAGCATGATCGGAATGTCATCCTTGATATCGTAAATCAACCGGCAGGCATTGCAGGCCAGCTCATTTTTCTCATCCCGATATTCCAGCGAACCTTTGCACTTGGGGCAAACCAGTATCTCCAACAATTTTTCATCCAGCATGAGTACCTCCTGGCAGTGTGTTGAAAAAATCCAAAGTCATGGGTAGATGGCTCTCAAGGGTGGGCCGAATGGCCCATTCACATGCCCTTGACAGCCAAAAAAGCCATAAATTTCAATCCCGGGGCGTTTGAAATCTTTTTTCTAATATACAAGGGGCACACCTGCGTGTGCGTCCAACCATAGGGGCACAGCATGCTGTGCCCCTGCACAGGGTCTTTACCGAAACCTTGGAAACATGCTCCTTTTAGCGTTTATTTTCATAGTATGCCGGCCTGAATAGGAATAGTTCGGGCGAAAAAAACTCTACCTTGCAAATCTAAATTACAAGAACACCGGTATTAAGATGCATGGCTATAAGTTCTAACTATCCCTGGAATAGCCGACCATGTTCAGGAACGACTCGTTCTTGCTCCATTTCTCTTTTACCTTTACCCATAATTCAAGATAGATCGGCTCGCCGGTCAGTTCCTCGATTTTTACTCTGGACAGCTCTCCGATGCGCTTGAGCATCTCTCCCCGGCGGCCGATGATAATGGCTTTCTGGCTATCGCGTTCGGTATAGATCAGCGCCCGGATGAAGGTTTTCTTGCCCGGACGTTCCTTGTACTCGTCTATTTTCACGGCTGTGGCATAAGGCAGTTCCTCGTGCAGCAATTCATAAAGGGTCTCCCGAACTAATTCCGAGGCGAAAAAGCGCAAGGGTTGGACCGCCACCTGGTCCTCGGCATAAAGAGCCGGCCCTTCCGGCAAAAGAGCGGCTATCTCCCCGACCAGAGCGTCCACTCCCTCTCCCAGGAGTGCGCTCACCGGGATGATAACCTCGAACAGCCCGCTGCGATGGTATTCATCGATCTGGGGGAGCAGGTTTTTCTTGATCACCAGGTCGATCTTGTTGATCGCCAGCACCCGGGTACCCTTGAACAGCCTCATTCGCTCCAGCAGCAGCCGGTCCTCTGGATGACCCTCCTGTCCCGCTTCTACGATTAAAAGCGAAAGATCTGCGCCTGAAACCGCCCTGAAACTCGTCTGTATCATGTGTTCTTGCAGTTTGTTGCCCGGTTGCATCACTCCGGGAGTATCCGCAAAGACGATCTGGTATCCCGGCCTGGTGAGAATGCCCAGTACCCTCTGACGGGTGGTTTGGGCCTTGCGGCTGACAATACTGAGCTTCTGGCCGAGAATCCTGTTGAGCAAAGTGCTCTTGCCTACATTCGGCCTTCCGGCGATCGCCACTACTCCGCTTCGATGTATCTTCCGAGCTTCGGAGCCTTTGGTGTGGCCTGCCTTGTTCACGGAGTTTACTCCCGTTCCGGATTGAGATTAAAACCGCACCAGCCGATTTTTCCTGAAAGGGTGATAATCCATCCTAATAATTATACCGGCGGCGCAAGAGCGCAATTCCAATATTCTAATCTAATGCAAAGTCTTTGAAAGGAAAATGGTGCGCCGTCAGGGAATCGAACCCCGAACCTACTGATTAAGAGTCAGTTGCTC
>CAZSTM010000075.1:0-11441 GCA_964609635.1 uncultured Gemmatimonadales bacterium | reverse complement strand
CGTGCAAAGAAGTAATTGAAAAAAGCCAGGAAGACTTTTTTCAACACTCTATCAGGAAAACGGCATTACTCCAGTAGTTTTTTCAAATCACCACAAGGGCTTATTTTGTGCTCTTGTTTCCCGCCAGATTTTCCGCCAGACGGACCAGCAGGCGTACGCCGAAACCTGTGCCGCCCACCGGGGCGTAATCGCGTTTCTTATCCGTCCAGGCCGGCCCGGCGATATCCAGGTGCACCCAGGGAGTGTCCTTGACAAACTTCTTTAAAAACAGTGCTGCGGTAATCGCTCCCCCGTAACGGGTGGCGCCGATATTTTTTACATCGGCGATCTCGCTTTTGATATCATCCTCCATGTCCTCATCCAGCGGCAGGCGGGCAACTTTCTCTCCGGCCTCATCGGCTGCCCGGCATACCTGATCGAGCCAGTCGGAATCATTGCTCAAAGCCCCTGCGGTGTGAGGCCCCAGGCCGACTACACAGGCCCCGGTGAGGGTGGCCAGGTCCACGATGCGCTCCGCCTTGGACTTTATGGCCCAGCTCAAAGAATCTGCCAGGGTGATCCGGCCCTCGGCATCGGTGTTGCCCACCTCGATTGTGGTACCGTCCATTGCTCTGACCACATCGTCCGGCTTGTACGAACGACCGCCGGGCAAATTTTCTACCGCCGCCGCCAGGGCGGTTACCTTGACCGGCAGTTTCAGACGGGCAATAACAGCCACAGCGGCGATCACCGCTGCGGCGCCGGACATATCCATTTTCATGGTGGACATGTTTTCACCGGTCTTGATATTGAGCCCGCCGCTGTCGAAAGTCACTCCCTTGCCCACCAGGAAAAGCCCGGTCCCTTTGCCTGCACCCGTGGGGGCATAGCTGAGCTCGATAAAGCGCGGAGCTCTGCCGCTGCCGCGGGCTACGGCCAGTGCGGCGTTCATCTTGTGCCGGGCCATGGCTTTCTCGTTCATTACTTTCAGTTTCAAACCGGGGGTTCCGGCTGCCAGCTCTGCGGCCTTTTGAGCCAGAGCCTCAGGGGTCATTACCTCGGGGATCTCATTGACCAGGTCCCGGGCGATTTTCACCCCCTCGGCCAGAACTTTGGTCCTGTCCATTACTTTTTTCAGCTTGCCTGTTTCCGTTAAAGCCTTTCCCTGGGGCCCGAACACGGCGATGGCGACTTTGTGCGGCCCTGCATAGGGCGGCAGGTTGTCGGTGTCCTTCTTGTATTTGGCGAACCGGTAAAGTCCCAGGCTCAAGCCCTCAGCCAGTGCGGCCACCGCCTGCTTCACCTCTAAACCCGGTGCGGCCGGAACCTGGACGGCAAAGAACACGCCGTGCGCGCGGTACTTTCCGGCCACTTCGGCGGCCCGCCCGCCTAGGCGGCGGAAACGCTCGTGAATGACTTTCTTCTCCGGACCCAGGCCCAGAAGACACACCCGGGTCGCCCCCACCCGGCCCAGAGTGTGGAAAGTAAGGTTCTGTCCCGGCTTGCCCTTGAAATTTTCTTGTTTGACCAGTTCTTTAAGGGTGCCCCTGAGCGCCTTGTCGAGCTCGAGCACCGGGCGGCTTTTCAGCAGGTTTTCCTGGCACACCGGAACCACCAGCAGGTCCACCGGAGCCGTTAAATCCAGAGCTTTGGCAATCTCGAATGTAATCACTTCTTTCACCCTTTCGTAATTGGCTTGAACCTTATCCAAAAAAACACGCCCTCCGGCGTTCATTTCCTCCTGAGGGCGCATCTCTATCGACCCGATTCAATTTCTTTCGCACTTTCACCACCCCTGTTACGAGCGCACACCTCTCGAGCGCCCCCTTTCGGTATAGATCAGGGAAAACGTGCGATAATTTCTTTTTTCTTTTTGGTTATCTGCTCTGCCTGTGCTTTCTTCCGGGAGGCGATTTCCTCAAAAGCCTTTTTCTCTTTTTCGTGAAAGATGTCTCCCGAGCTGATCAAATAGAAGGTGGAGAGCTCTTTCAAGGTTTCCACGCAGTATGCCAGTACGCGAATAGGATTGAAATGCTCGCCGAAAAGATTCTCCGCTCTCTCAGGGGGATAAAACTTTTCGCTGCGGGTTTTCTGCAGGTCCTTGACATAATCATCGAGAGAAATGTCCTCTATTTTCTCCGTGTTCTGCACCGACTCGAGCGGCGCCAACAGGTCCTCGAAAGTCTCCAGGTCGGTGGCCGTTTCATCACGAACCTGATGGATGAACGGGGTCAGCGAGGACGATTCTCCGCAACGTGTCACAAAACGCTCGATAAAATGCTCTCCATCTTTTTCTATCTGGATGGCTATCTTGATCAGTTGAATATCCTGGCTGCGATTTTCACTCATCTCAGGTTTCCTTCGTCAATTAAAGTCAATCCTATATCAATCGCAACAACATGTCGCCGGGGGAACAGTTGCAATAAGATATTTTTCTTAAACCCGGTTGTCAACAAATTAAAATTTATAATTTTTAAGCGGCCATCTGAGCTTGACCGGCCGGGACCGGGCTCAAAAGGTTCTGCCCGGACAATTAACCGGGACGCAAGAGATGTCCCGCCAGGTATTCCGGCTTTCAGGCCAGCGATTTTGTTCGCCGCAAGGTCCATTCAGCGGCCAGCAGAGCCACCAGCAGAAAATAGACCCAACTGCCGGTTGACGGGTGGAAAGCCTTTACCTCTTCCTCCACTGTCTCTCCCGGGCCGGTCAGATTCTCAAGACCGTCCCCGGCAGTCATGCTCCCGCCCGTCTTTCTCGCCAGTCCGGCCAGCAAGGTTGTATCCGGTGAGAGTTCCGCCAGTTCGGCAGAGTAGCTCTCGACCGCGAAGCTTCCCGAGGCTTTGCTTCCGGAATAGAAGCCCTGATAACTGTACAGCCCGGGTGCCAGCCTGCCGAGTTCCACTGTAAATTCTCCACCATCTTCCGCCGCAATGCCGGTTTCGGCCACCCTCACCGTATCCGCCGGTTCGCCCTTCCCCAGGACAACCACCCTGACTGTTTTCGCGGAGTCGAGGTCCAGGTTCCCGGGCTCGGCCTGCCTAGAGAGGCCGTCAAGCCGGACTTTCTCGCCGAGGCTGAAAACCGGTCGCCTGGGCTTGAGAGTAAACTCTTCGCTCTTTAGTCCGCTAAGCAGCCACTCGACCAGCTCCTCCCACAGACGGTAATAGGTGGTATCATCTTTCTTTGTCGAGGACTGTCCGAGCATGTGCCAGCGCCACAGCCCCCGGCCCAGTACCGTAGCCACCCGTGTCTGACCCACCGGCTGGATGATCAGTACGGGACCGTGTGAGCCGTCCCGGCGCTTGCCGGTACCGATCCGTGCCAGCACTTCGGCTCCCAGTTTAAGCGGCGCTTCGGGATATACCCCTTCCAGCGGCGGCAGGTCCTCCAGGGGCGCGCCGGCTCCCAGACCGGCCAGGACATTGTAACGATCCAGAGTAAAGACTGCAGCGGGCTGACCGCCGCCGGACACCTGACGGAAACCTTCCGGCAGCCCCCCCTTGAACGGCAGGTAACCCGCAAGCACTCGCGGCAGCGCCGCGCCGTTCAACTCACCGGTGGGCCAGAAAATAAGCCCGAATCCTCCCCCGGCGGCACGGTCGGCGAGACGGGCCAGGAACCCGGTATCGTATCGTGAAAGATCGCCATGCACCAGCGCCAGTTCCACTTCCCGAAATTCCCCGGCCGACAGGTACGAGCCGGAAGAGTAAATTCCCTCACTGTCCTGGCGACGGATGAATTCCCCCGTCTCGGCCGAGCGCAAAATCACCAGGGATTCCACCTTCCAGTCCTCGTTCGACAGCATGGACTGCCGCAGGAAAGAAAAATCCCAGTCCGGCTTGTTGGTTACCAGTAAAATTTCCCGCTTGCTCCTGGACACTTCCACGAACAACAGACGTTCGTTGTTCAAGGTGGTCCATTCCTCTTCCAGAGGACGGAGTACCACTCGCAGCGTTTTAAGACCCGGGTCCCCGGCTTTAACTTTCACCCTGGAGCTTACGAACCGGGAAGGGCCGGCCTGGAGCGGAATCCTCTTCTCGGCCACCTTACGACCATCCATAAAAATGTCCGCCACCGCGAGCGCCGTCCTTTGGACCGGCGGCCCTCCGGTCACCGGCCGGCTGAGGGCCAGAGAGATTTCCAGCTCGATATCTCCCCCGGCAAAGACAAGTCCACCCGGACGTTCGAGACCGACCAGGGCCACATCCGGCAGGCCCGGCGGCTCACCCACGGCCACGGTCTTGATCTCAGGCAGTCCGAGGTCGGTTTCCAACCCGGCCGCGTCCAGCGGATCGGGTCCGGAATTAACGTTACCGTCGCTGATAACATATATCCTGTCCCAGCGGGCGGGGCCTCCCGTCAGCAGGCCTTTGAGAGCGGTATACAAGTCGGTGCGGTCCTCCACCTCGGCGAAAAGGTCTCCGAGGCTGTCCACCTCAGTAAGCTCCTCGCCGAAAACGAAAAGGTCTCTCGCACCGCCTGCCGCGGAATCGCCCCTCAGCCGGGCAACCACTTTCCGGGCGGCTTCCCGGCGGTCCGTACCAAGACCCCCATCGGCGGCCTCAGGCAGCAGCATGCTGGCCGAGCGATCGACCAGCAGCGCAACCCGTTCGGCCCTCGACTTAAGAGTTTTCAGGGTAACCACCGGCTCGAACAGCAGCATTCCCGCCAGAGCTACCACCGCCAGACGGAGTGCCGTCAGCAGCAGGCGATATCCGGTGCCCACCGGAGGATAGGTGCGGCGATAGGTCCACCAGACAACCAGCAGGGCGGCCGCGGGCAGCGCTATCAGCCACAGCGGGCGAGCCGCCTGAAATTCTATGCCTAAATCAGTCAATTATCTCCTCTCCTTCTCACGCTTTCAGCTTAAGCAAGCGCATGGCCTCGCCCACCGTATGGAAAGAACCGGTGACCAGTACCGGTGAGCCGCTTCGTCCGGCCACATCCCGGGCCACAGACAGGGCATCCGTCATCGAGCGGCTGGTTCCGGCTGCTGCTCCGTGTGAGCGCAGATAGCGCTCGATGCTTTTCGGGTCGAGCTGGCCCCGGCCGGTTTCGGCCCGGCCGAAATCCACCTGCGGCAGAATAAATTCATCCGCTATTGCCAGCAGGGGACGGAAAAAGCCCACGCATCTTTTTTGCGAGCCCAGCCCGGCAACCACCGTGGCGCGTCTGTCCTGTCCGCAGACCCGCTGGAACACCCCGGCAAGTTTGCGTGCCGCAGGGGGATTATGCGCGACATCCAGGATTATCTCCACCGGCCCGGAGGTCAAACAGCGCTGGAACCGTCCCGGGCATCTCAGAGCCTTCAGGGCTCCGGCGGTCTTTCGGCCGTCGGCGGGGATTCCCGATTTTTCCAGCATTGTCTGGGCGGCCAGCAGGCCCAGGCCCAGGTTGCGGGCCTGGTGCATCCCGTACAGCGAGACTTTCGCCCCCTTCAATTCGAGAGCCGGCCCCTGGTAGTCCAAAGTGAGCCCTTCAGGCGAGTGGCACAGCCTGCGCAGCCTGACCGCCTGATCGAGCAGCACCAGCGGGCTTCCCGCCCGGCGGCAGGCTGTTTGGATGACCGCGAGAACTTTCCGGTTCCTTTCGGCGCAGAGCAGCGGTACCCCGGGTTTTACAATGCCCGCTTTCTCGGCTGCGATGGCCTGGAGGCTGTTGCCCAGGTATGCTGCGTGGTCCATGCCGATTGAAGTAATGGCCGCAACCGCCGGTCGGATAACATTAGTGGCGTCGCACCTGCCGCCCATGCCCACCTCCACCACCGCGGTGTCAATCTCCAGGGTGCGGAAGTAATCGAAGGCCAGGGCGGTTACCGTCTCGAAAAAAGTAAGGCGACGGCTCATTATAAAGGGGAGATGTTCGCCTACCCAATCGGCGACAAAGCTGCGGGGCACGTTTTGAGAGCCGACCCTGACCCGCTCTCGTAAAGAAAGCAGGTGGGGGCTGGTGAAAAGGCCGCATCTCAACCCGTGGGCCGCAAGCACCGCCTGAGTGACATAGGAGGCCGTACCCTTGCCGTTGGTCCCGGCGATATGGCAGCAGGCAAACTGACGGTGGGGGTTTCCCAGCCGCTCGAGCAGAACACGGATGTTTTCCAGGCCCAGCTTGACACCGAAGCGCTGCAAGCTGTAAAGACTTTCAACCGCTTGTGAGTAATCCATCTTCTGCCGCCCGCCTCGAGCGGGAAATCCTTATCTCTGATGTCTTTTAAAGTAAATAAATGAATACTATTTAACCCATAGATGCCGCAGAAAAAACAAATAAGAAAGCCTCGACCGTTATAGGTGCGGCGATACAGGTTCATGCTTACCGGTTCTCTTGAATACCGGCGCTTTGTCTTTTCCAAACCGATAAATCTGTGAAATCTGTGGATTATAACCAAGCTTTTAACCGTACCGTAAAAAACCGAGACCGCCGCCATCTTAACCAGCCTTAGCTTACTAGCTCAGCAGCTCCTCGTGGTTTAGGCGGATTTTCTCCACCGCCCGCACGATGTCCTCGAGACCTTCGCGCTCGGCAAGGAGCAAATTCTGCAGCAGCCACACCGCTTCGGTTGCGCAGGCTCTTTCGGTTACCGGGCACTGGAAATCGGCGTAGTCTATCACTTTTCCGCCGAATTCATGGCGGTGGATTTCCCGGTACGGTCCCACATTTTTCTCCAGCAGCAACTGCTGCCGATGAACCGGGATATAATAGCCGCCGTGCGCGGGTTTGATCCCCTCGGCGTTAAGGGCCTTGATAAAATCGGCTTTGGGCACCCCGCCGAAAGAGTCCGGGTCGTACCTCAGGATCAGAAAGTGAAAGCTGCAGGCGGTGGCATACTCCGGCGGGATCACCACCCGGATGCCGTCGACGGCCGAGAGGCGCTCGATAAGGTAGTGAGCGGCCTGCTGACGGCGGGCGAGCAGTTTCTCGTAGCGCTCGAGCTGCACCAGGATCACCGCCGCCTGGAGCTCGCTCAAGCGGTAGTTGCCGCCCAGGCGAACATGGGTATGCCAGGCTCCCTTGGCCGAGCGGCCGCAGTTGATTATCGAGGCGCATCTTTCCGCGAAACCTTCATCGTTGGTGACCACCATGCCGCCCTCGCCTGCGGTAATGTGTTTCGAGCTCTGAAAGCTGAATGCTCCGGCGAGCCCCAGCGCTCCCAGTTTTTTACCCTTGTACTCGCTGCCCCAGGCCTGGCAGGCATCCTCGATTATGGCTATCCCCTGCCGGTCTGCCAATTTCTTGAGCGCATCCATGTCCACGGGAATTCCCGCCAGGTGCACCGGCATTATCGCCCGGGTGCGCCCGGTAATCACCTTTTTCACACTGTCCAGATCCAGTACATGGGTCTCCGGATCGATATCCGCAAAAACCGGCACTGCGTTCGACTCGATCACCGCGGTGGCCGAAGCGACAAAGGTATATGACGGCACGATCACCTCGGAGCCTTCTTCCAGTTCAGCCGCCAGCAGCGCTGCTCGAAGCCCGGTCGTGCCGCTGGTTACCGCAATACCGTATTCCGCCTCCTGGTATCCGGCAAAACGGCTCTGGAGCTCTTTAACCTGTGACCCTGCGGCCATTCCCCATTTGCCGCTTTCGATCACCCGGCTGACCGCCTCCACCTCTTTATTGTCCCAGATCGGCCATACAGGATAAGTTTCACTCCTTACCGGGGTGCCGCCTTTGATTGCCAGCTTGGCCATTGTCGTCTCCTTAATCTAGCGTTTGTCAAAAGTTTTTTGGTATTTAACAAGGGTATCTTCAGGCCGACGCATGCGTCGGCCCTACGAACATGAAGGAAGCAGTTGACTGAAACTAACTTTTTAACACACCTATAAAGCCTGTCAGAAAACCCCCACCTCGGTCTGCGGCAGCCATAGGCGGGCGGCCCCGGCGATCTCCTCCAGGCGCTCTCGCCCGACAGGGCGCAAACCGTGCTCGGCCGGTATCCGGTCGAGAGTATAGACCTGCACCGCCGCCGGGGCTATCCGCTCGAGCAGTTTCAGCCAGGACTCCAGGCTTTTATCATCGGCATTGGTCAGCGGCCCGTCCAGAAAAAGCGACTGGATTTCGACACCTCTCATGCCGGCCAGGTGCTCGACCACGGTCTCAAGCTGCAAAGCGTCAAATGGACGATTTATCGCAGAGAAAACCTGCTGCGTGCCCACATCCAGTTTCATCACCTTGCGGTCGATGAAATCCAACCCCTCCCGCACCGAAGCCGTTCCCAGGGTGGAACTGTTGGAGAGGATGCAGACCGGAACCCCCGGTCTCAGCCTGTCGCGCAGCTCTGCAGTAGCTCCGGCTATTTCTTTAAACTCCGGGTGCAGGGTCGGCTCCCCGTTGCCGGCCAGGGTGATCGCCTCGAGTTCCCCGGCCCGGGCCAGTGCCGGTTCGAGCGCCGACCTCACCTGCTCCACGGTGGGCAGCTCGAACCGGTCCAGGCTCTCCCGGTCGTAGCGGCAAGTGGTGAAACCGTACTGGCAGTACAGGCAGTCGAAAGTACAGACTTTTTTCACCTCCTCGAGTCGACCGGGCCGTAGATGATACCGGTTTGCAGGGGTCTGCTTTTCATCGGTCCTGGCATATTCAATTCAAAGGTATGGTTATCCGTCTGATTTTAATTCTTCACACCGGCCGGAATCAATCCGCCGGTTTTACGAAAATCACCCTGGCAAAGCGCCGCTTACCCACCTTGATAAAATACTCTCCGTCGGGGGCGAGACTGTGCTGGGTGTCGTCGATCCGCCGGTCATCGACAGTTACCGCTCCCTGCTTGATCATGCGGACAGCCTCGCTCGAGCTTTTCACCAGGCCCGCCTCGCGCAGCAGGCCCGCCAGCCAGACCGGTTCGCCGCCGCCTTCTATCCGGTGTTCCGGCACCTCATCCGGGCGGTCCTTGCGCACCACCACCTGTTCGAAATGCTCCCTGGCCAAGGCCGCCTCGGCCTCTCCATGACAGAGGGCGGTAACCTCCAGGGCCAGCTCGCGCTTGACATCGCGCGGGTTGACTCCCGGTTCCTCCAGCCGTGATTTTATCTGTTGGAGACCGGAAAGAGGGACATTGGTGACCAGCTCGTAATAGGTATATATCAATTCATCGGGGATCGACATCACCTTGCCGTAAATTTCGCTGGCCGGCTCGCTGACCCCGATGTAGTTGCCCATGCTCTTGCTCATCTTGTTGACCCCGTCCGTGCCCACCAGCAGCGGCATGGTCACCACCACCTGGGGTTCCTGTTCCCAGTGGCGCTGAAGATCGCGGCCCACCAGGAGGTTGAACTTCTGATCCGTACCCCCCAGTTCCACATCGGCTTCCAGGGCCACCGAATCGTAACCCTGGAACAGCGGATAGAGAAACTCCAGGATCGAGATCGGCCGGCCCTCGGCATAGCGTTTGGCGAAATCATCCCGCTCCAGCATCCTGGCCACGGTGTACAGTCCGCTCAGGCGCAAGACTCCCTCGACTCCGAGCTCGCCCAGCCAGCGGCTGTTGAAATCGATCACCGTCTTTTGGGCGTCGAGTATCTTGAACACCTGCTCTTTGTAAGTCTCTGCGTTTTTCAATATCTCTTCCCGGGACATCCGCTTGCGGGTCTCGGCGCGGCCGGCAGGATCGCCGATCATGCCGGTGAAATCACCGATCAGGAAGATCACCCGGTGGCCGAGCAGCTGAAAATCGCGCAGCTTATGCACCGAAACCGTGTGGCCCAGGTGGATGTCCGGGGCGGTGGGATCGAAACCCTGTTTTACATTCAAAGGCCGGCCGCTCTCGAGCGAGCGGTTAATTTTACTCTCCATTTCTTCCTCGGAGATAATCTCCACCGTGCCGCGGCGGATAAGGTCCATCTGTTCGTTTAACGGAGGGAACTTCATTTCCTGATTCCTTGTCATAGTTGCAGTTGCGCTGAGAAAAATATTACCTTTTCACTTTACCTCTTTTATTTCCTGCCGGCAAGACCCGGCCGGTGTATTACAGGTTCTCGTCCAGCCACGCCAGGATTTCCCGGTGATACTTTTCCGGCGGCAGGAAATGCCCCTCATCATACTCGACCAGTTTTTTCTCGCCGGACACCAGCTCGAACAGCGCCCTGGCCCGGGCGTTACGAACCTCGCTGTCTTTTTTGGCGATTACCATCAGCAGATGCACCGGGGAAATGCGTGGAAAAAAATTACTGGAGTTAATCACCCGGCCCGCCGGGGTCTGCTCGGTGATAGACTCCGTGGCGGGTACGCTCAGCACAGCCGCCTTTATCCTCTTGTCCACCCCGGCCAGGATGGAGCCGATCCAGCCGCCCAGGCTGCCGCCGAAAATGGCGATCCTTTCCGGGTCGATATCCGGACGGCTGAGCAGGTAATCGATCCCGCGTCTCAGGTCGACCACACTCTGGCACATCCAGTCCCGGTAGTAGTATGGACCGCGATTGCTGTCTCTGTCGAAACCTCCGGCGACCTTACGCTCTCCGTAAAGGAAATGATCCGGCGCCAGCACCACCCGGCCGGAGGCGGTAAGCATGGGTATCCATTCCTGCACCCAATCCTCGTTTTTGCCCCAGAACAGGTTCCACCCGTGAAGAATGATTACCGCACTCAGCCGTCCGGCGGGTTTCTCTTTGGGGATTGCCAGATAGGCCGGGACCCTTTGCTCCCGTACACTGCGATAGGACAGCTTGTAAAGCGTATGCGGGCCGCGCCAGGGCCACTCTCCGTAGAAAACCGGGTCCAGCGGCAGCTCCGGATCGTAGCTGTAATATTCCAGTATGCGGGCGAACTCCGTGTCATCCACCGGGGTCTCGATTACACCGGGAGATTGAGCCGCGGCCGGCGACAGGGCGAAAAAAGAACAAGTTAAACACACCATGCCCGGCACAATCGTGTTAAAAAGGGAATATTTCATTTAAGTGATCCTTTAAAACTTATAAAATTAAGGTTCTCCGGTTTCGCTAATAATATAAATGTATATTGCAGCTAAGTTCACGGTTTACTGATCCCCGCCTGAGGCCGCACTCTTTCGCTCAGCGATCCGTCCCTTATTACTTTGCCGTCCCGGCCGGTAATCCTGATATGCCCGCCCGGGGTGCCTTCCTTCCGCAGATGCGCTTTTTCCGGGAGGAGTGTCGTGCAGAACAGCTTGCCTTGTCTTTCGCGGATTCCGACACGCCTCGCACAGGTAAAAAACCCTGTTTGTCACCACGGACGAAAGCGGAGAAGCTATTTGACTTAACCGTTCCAATCGGGTATTATTTAACTTTGCGTCCGGCTTTGTCAACCTAAATCCGGCTTTGTCGTGGCTATGGCTCCCTTAACATTCATTAAACCTTCAACCATGCTGGTGGCAAAATGAAACGTACTGTTCCGATTCTGCTCATTTTTTCCCTGGCGATTCCTTTCTCTCTCCTGCTGGCGGAGCAGAGCACTCTCTGGCGCGAGGGAATCAGCCTGATCCCCTATCCCCAACAGGTTGACTTCGGCGG
>CAZSTM010000074.1:0-11497 GCA_964609635.1 uncultured Gemmatimonadales bacterium | reverse complement strand
GCGGCCGCCGGGCAAGCGATTATCGTGCTCACCGGCGAGGAGGCCCTCCTGCGCCGTCTGGCGCCCCGCCTGCCCGGGGGCAACCTCTACACGGAACTCTGTCTCACCGGCCGGGCCGGTGAGACCGCTCGCATCCGGCATCTGGTGGAACTGGCCCGGGAGCTGGGCCTTCCGCCGGCGGCCACGGCCAACGTGCATTTCGTAAACCGGAGCGACTGGGTGCTGTACCGCCTGCTGCGCGCGGTGGACCTGGGCACCACCCTCGAGGGGCTTGAAAACGGCGATGCGGTGAGCGACTCCTGCTGGCTGGCCGACCCCGCAGCCATGGCCCGCCGCTTCAGAGACTGGCCCGCCGAGGCCCTGTCCAACACCGGACGAATCGCCGAGCGCTGCAGCGTGGAGCTGCCGGGCGGCCGGATAATTTTCCCCGAGGTCAAGCTGCCGCCCGGTGAGAGCGCCTACTCCCGGCTGCTCAAGAGTGCTTTCCGGGGAGCTTGCCGGCGCTACCGCCCCTTCAGGGCCGAGGTTCTGGAACGCCTGCGCGCCGAGCTCGAGGTGATCGAGCGCCTGGGGTTTGCGCCCTACTTCCTGGCGGTGGCGGATATCGCCCGCTTCGCCCGCCGAAAACGCATCCCCATGGTGGGAAGAGGCTCGGCCGCCAACAGCCTGGTCTCCTACGCCCTCGGTATCACCGATGTGGATCCTATTCGCTACGAGCTTTTTTTCGAACGCTTTCTTAACCCCCAGCGCACCTCCCCGCCGGATATCGATCTGGATTTCTCCTGGCGCCGCCGGGACGAGGTGCTCGATTATGTCTACCGCACCTACGGCGCGGACCGGGTGGCCATGATTTGCACCTATGTCACTTTCAGCGCCCGCCTGGCGTTTCGCGAAACCGCCAAAGCCATGGGGCTGACCCCGGCCGAAATCAACCGTTTTACCCGGGTTCTGCCTCGCAGCGCCCTGCGGAACCTCGAGACCCTGGAAGACCACTGGCCGGAATGCCGCGCGCTGCCTCTGCACCGGGAACCCTACCGGAGCGCCCTCGAGCTGGCCGCGCGCATCGACGGCTTCCCCAGGCATCTGTCCATCCACGCCGGCGGCATAGTGATCAGTCCTTTCCCCCTGACCGATTTAGTGCCCCTTGAGCGCTCCACCAAGGGGCTGGTGGTCACCCAGTACGACATGCTCGCTGTCGAAGAGCTGGGCCTGATCAAGATAGACCTGCTTTCCCAGCGTTCGCTCTCGGTGGTGGAGGATGTGGTCGACAAAGTCCAGCGGCGCACCGGTCGGAGACCCGATCTCGAGGACGTGGACCGTCTCTGCGCCGACCCGGATACCGTGCGGCTGATCGAGAGCGGTCGCACCATGGGCTGCTTTTACATCGAAAGCCCGGCCATGCGCGCCCTGCTTGCCAAACTCCGGGTGCGCACTTTCGAGATGCTTACCGCCGCCAGCTCGGTCATCCGCCCCGGGGTGGCCGAGAGCGGGATGATGGATGAATTTATCGACCGGCATAACGGCCGCCGCCCGGTCAGGTACCTGCACCCGGCCCTGGAGAAGCTGCTGGGCGAGACCTACGGGGTGATGATCTACCAGGAGGATGTGATCCGGGTGGCCCACGAGATCGCAGGGATGAGCCTGGGCGAGGCCGACATGCTGCGCCGCGCCATGAGCGGAAAAATGCGTTCGCACCAGGCCATGGAAAAGATGCGCAAACGTTTCCTGGAAGGCGCCGCAGCCCGGAGGGTCGAGCCGGAGGTGGCCCGGGAAATCTGGCGCCAGATCGAAAGTTTCGCCGGCTACGCCTTCTGCAAGGCTCACAGCGCATCCTACGCCAGAGTTTCCTTTCAGGTGGCCTGCCTCAAGGCGCACTACCCGGCCGAATTCATGGCCGCCGTGCTCTCCAACGGCGGGGGATTCTACGGACCCTCGGCTTACCTCGAGGAGGCCCGCCGCATGGGCCTGGAAATCCTGCCGCCGGAGATCAACCGCAGCAGCCTCGACTACGACGGCGCCCGGCGCCGTATCCGGGTGGGCCTGAGCAGTATCACCGGTATCAGCCGCCGCACCCTCGAACGGATTGTAGCCGCCCGTAACAGCGGAGGCTTCTTTACCTCCCTGCGCGATTTCTGCGAACGCGTGAGACCCGATCACACCGAGGCGCAAACCCTGATCCGCTGCGGCGCTTTCGACAGCTTCGAGCTGACTCGCCCCGAACTGCTCTGGCGCCTGGAATTTCTCTTTGACCGCTCTGTGAACCAGAGGATGAAACGGGGAGCCGCAAGCGGAGTTGCCGACATGTTCCCGGACCTCGATCTGAATCCGGTGCGGCGGGTTGTTCCCCGGTTAGCCGAGTACTCTTTCCCCTGTCGCCTGCGCCTGGAGAGCGAAATCCTGGGTTTTACAGTCTCCGCCCATCCGCTGGCCCTGTTCGGACGGCCGGGTAACGGGAGCAATACCGTCGGCTCCCTGGTGGCGGCCCGGGAGCTGCCCGCCCACCAGGGACGGCGCGTGAGGATCATCGGACGCTTGATTGCCCGCAAACGGATCAGAACCTCGAAAAACGAAAGCATGATGTTTCTCTCGCTCGATGATCCCGGCGGGACTTTCGAGGTGGTGATCTTTCCGGACTGCTACCGGCGATACAGTAGCGTAGCAATCGGTCCGGGGCCTTTCCTGATCACCGGCAGGGTCATGCAGGAGTACGGGGTAGCGACCGTTGTCGCCGACAAGCTTGAAGGTCTTGTGCGAGAAGTAAGCGCAAGGCTCCGGCTGACGAACCTGACGTTCGACGCATAGGGCTTCAGGCTTTTTTTCAAGTCCCGGCGTTTGGAGTTTCGCCGCAAACATGCAGTTTGATAGATAACCGCAGGGGCCGGAGGCGCCTTAGCCCTGCAGGCCGGGAATTGCAAAACCGGTTATTTGTCTTTGAAAATAAAGTGGTATAATTATTGCATTATAATGCTAATGAACGCCCGGCGCAAAGATGAAAATCCAACTAGCGCCTTGGTTTTACAGCGCGAAAAAAATTACCTAAGGAAGGAATTTCCCTTCAAGGAGAAGAAAATGAAACTGAGAAAGGCTGTGGAAAAAGGCTATCGCAAGCTTAACCGTCCGCTGCCCGAAGACCCGCGTGAGCGGCGGGTTGTCGAGGAACAGCTACGCCAGTGGGAAGAGCTCGTGGCCCGCTATCACGATTCCCTGGGGAGCGAAAGTCTGGATAAAGTCGGCTGAGAGCCTGGACGGTTGACAGCAAAAAAATCACTGCCGGAGCTGTTTCTGCGGTTGCTCAAAAATGAGCACTCGGTGTTCGGTTTCGTGCATTTCAGTGGCTCCCGCCGGTGCGCTTTTCATGGATGAAGGCAATCTCGGCAGCCATTACATATACTATCGAGGCCACGTAGAACCAGAACAGGAGGGCCACCAGAGCGGCCAGGGTGCCGTAAATACGATTGAAGGCCGGAAATTGAATCAGGTAGTACCTGTAGAGGTACTTGGAGATCTCCCAGAAAACCCCGGCGATGACGGAGGCAATCAGGCAGGTGTCGGTCCGTGCTCGTCTGGAGGGAAAGAACTTGTAGCTGAAAAAGAACAAGGCGATGGTAAGCGCAAAAGGCACCATTAAAGCAAAGAGACGGCTTTCGATAAGAGAGTATAGTGAATAGGTGGTTCCGCTTAATTCGATATCGAAAAACCCCAGATTGGGCATGAAAGAAATCCCCAGGTTCGCCATAACCATCAACAACCCAAAAAGCAGCAGTATGGTGAAATCGAACAGCTTCCCGTGAATTATCCCCCGCACGTGTTCCACCTCGAAAACGCTGTCCAGCACCACTCGCACGGTAGCGATCAGTCGGGTGGCGGTAAATGCCACACCCAACAGGCCGATTATCCCGATCACCTTGTGGTCTCGAAGAAGAGCATTGGTCTGATTGATAATGCTTTCACTCGAGACCGGCATGACGTTCTCCAGGAAAAGTACGATCTTATCCCAGAGCTCGCTGGAAATACTGAACGAAAAGCCCACTATCGACATAACGATCAGCAATAGGGGGATCATGCAGATCAACAGGGAAAAGGCGATTCCCGAGGCCAGGAACAGTACATCGTCCTTGATGAACTTAAGGTAGAGATTTTTTATGTAATACCAGACGGTTTTCATTAAATTAAACCAGCCGGAAAGAACGATTCCGTTTTGGAAGTTCGTCAGATCGACTGATGGATAGACCCGGAGATAAGTTTCCTATAATGTAGAATGCTTTACGGGAATTGTCAATTTTATGCAAATAGCCTGCGTGTCCGCCGTCAAAATTGAAATAGAATGGCTGCTCGGCCGCCTGGCATCTCCTCGGAAGCTCAAGATTCCGGGTGGTAGGTTGTGGGTGGGTGAGCTCGGCGTACATCGATTGGGGCTGTTCTGCTGCGGTGTCGGACCGGAGAAAGCCCGCCGGGGTATGCAGAGTCTGAGCGCGGTTTTCCCGACTGAGAGAGTCTACCATCTGGGAGTGTGCGGAAGCTTGACTGAAAGCCTCGAGCCCGGAACTTGCGTGATAGCCCGCGCGGTAATTTCTTCTTACGCCGCGGAGCAGCGATCTATCAGGCTCGACTCGCCGGGAGTCGAAGAGCTGGAGAATATCGTGCCGGAGAATCCGCCGCAGCCGGGATTTTTACTGACTCATCACCAGCCGGTTTTATCCGGAGAAGAAAAAGCATCGCTCAACAGCCGCTTCGGTGCCGACTGTGTGGATATGGAAGCCTGGGAGGTGGCATCTTTTTGCCGGGATTCGGATTTGCCGCTTACCGTTGTCAAGACTGTCAGCGACAGAGCCGGTTCCGACGTCGAGTTTGAGTTTTCCCGACATGCCCTAAGTGCTGCGGAAACCTCATGCAGGGTGGTGCACGGGTTGATTCTACTGCTGTAATTCGACGGGTACGCATCGAAATACTGCTTGCCCGGATGGGATGCCTGGATTAATATAGAAGTATCTACGGCTAAAAAACGAAAGATTTATCCTGTATTTAAGGCAGCGCGGCGCAAGGAGGCAACAATGAAACCTGTGGAAAAGAAATACTGCAAAGGAGAAGTGATTATCAAGGAAGGGTATGCCGGGAAAACTTTCTATGTGATTCTGGAGGGCATGGTTGAAGTGATAAAACGTCAGGGCGACCGGGATGTGGTGGTTACCGTACTAGGTCCCAATGAGTTTTTCGGTGAGATGACCTTGCTGAACCCTGCCGTCGAAAAACGCAGCGCGACTGTCCGGGCCGTGGAGGACACCACTGTCTCGATCATGGACAAGGATGATTTCGAAAAATACTTCGGCCGGTTGTCCCCCGGAGTCCAGAACCTGCTGAGCAAGCTGAGCTCTCGCCTGCGCGAGACGAATGAGAAAGTGAACGCCGGCATCGGGAAAAAGCGGGACCCCAAAGACGAGGAGCTGCTCGATTTTACGCTCACTCTCGATGAGCTCGAAAAGTGCCGGGAGCACTCGGTCGATATTAATTTCCTCACCAAGAAATTCCGTGCCGGCCAGACTATCTTGATGGAGGGAAAACCCGGCCAATGCAGTTTCATTGTCAAAAAAGGCAAGCTCGAAGTTTCCAAGACTGTCGAAGGTCGCAAAATGGTGCTGAGCCAGTTGGGTGAGCACGATATTGTGGGCGAAACCGCGCTTTTCAACGACACCGACCGAAATGCCACGGTAACCGCGCTGACAGACGGCGAGCTGATGATTTTCGGTAAGCGGGATGTCATCAACATGACGCGACAGAGCCCGCTGGAGCTTTTCATGATCATGGATTCGATGTCGATTAAACTCGATCGCCTCAATGAGGCCTACAGCAAATCCCTGATCGAAATGGAAAGTGTCAAGGAGCAGGCGAATCAAATGTCGGCAGCGGAAAAAGAGCTGAAAGAGAAGATAAGCCGCCTGGAAAATGAAAACCAGGAACTCAAACAACGTCTAAGCCGGTTACAGAAACAGGCTGAAGATCCCGGTTCAGCCCGGAGCAGTTAGCCCAACTCTACTTTAAGCTGACGCCAATGAAAGCCATGATCCTCGCCGCCGGCCTCGGCACCCGTCTTCTCCCACTGACTGCGAGTGTGTCCAAGGTGGCGCTGTCCCTGGCCGGGGTTCCGGTGCTGGTCAGGGTCTTTCGGTTCCTGCGCGCTTGCGGGGTGGATGAATTCGTGGTCAACCTGCACCATGCCCCGGGTACAGTACGCGACTGCCTGAAAAGCTGCGGCGAACGGGCCGTTTTTTCGTTTGAGGACAACATCCGGGGCACCGCAGGCGGGCTTTTCTGCGCCGGGAAAAATTTCTCCGGCGGCACCTTTTTAATGGTAAACGGAGATTGTTTCTACAGCGGCTGCCCGCTGGATGAGGCGCTCGAGTTCCACAGAGCCCGCAAAGCCATGGCCACCATGGTGCTGGTGGACATGCCGGCGGGAGAAAGCTACGGCGAGGTGGAAATCGCCCCGGACGGCCGGCTGCTGAGGATTGCCGGTCAGCCGGAGCGAAAATCCGCTCCGGCGGCACGCTCAGTTCATTTTACCGGCATACATATCCTAGAACCGGAGATTCTGGCAAAGCTCTCAGGCGGTTTTTCCGATATCAACCGGGATGTCTACCCGCGCCTGATCGAGGAAGGCTTTCCCCTGTTCGGCTTCCATACTGCTTTCCAGTGGTTCGACCTGGGAACACCCCGACGCTTTTTACAGGCGGCTTTTACTCTGCTGGAAACCGAGGAAAAGGGAAAGGATGCCCCGGCGGTGCTCCTGGGAGAAAACTGTCGAATAGATCCCTCGGCCGCTCTGGAGGGACCGCTCGAGATAGGCCCAGCCACCGTGATCGCCCGCGGCTCAAAGGTGAAAAGATCGGTGATCGGCTCGAAAGTTTCCATTGGGCCCGGGACCCTGGTGGAAGAGTCTCTTCTGGGAGATGGAGTGGAAGTTACAGCCGGCAGCAGACTGTCCCACTGCACGGCTGCCGAGGTGGACGGAATCATGGAAGTAAGACCCTGGGACCGAGGGGAAGAGGAAAACACGAGGAAACGATAGTGCGGCCGGAAAAACTGAAGTTTGAATATTTTCTTTTATGCTTTGCCATAACTTGCAGTTAAAGATTATTTTAAGGTGTAAATTTTCACGACATTCTTAACATCTTTTTGCTCATAAAGGGAAGGAAGAATTGCCAATGATAAAAGTCGCCGTAATTGGTGCCGGCGCCATGGCCAAAAACCTGGTGCGCACTTTCAACAACCTTCCCGAAAGCGAGCTGTACGGTTATTCTGATGCCGATAACCAGTGCCGCCGGGTTATTGCAGAGGCCTATAGCGGCATCAAGGTGACTGAACGGGCCTCGGAGTTGATCGTGGATCCGGCGGTGGATGCAGTGGTGATTGCCGCCAAGACAGCCCATCACTACCCTCTGGCGCTGGTGGGGCTCAAAGCAGGCAAGCACGTGTTTGTCGAGAAACCGCTGGCGGAAAACCCCGAGCAGGCTCAGGAGCTTTGTGGCCTCGCTGCAGAGTCGGATCGCATCCTGATGGTGGGGCACCTGATGAACTACCACCCGGCTGTGGAAATGCTGAAATCCCTGGTTGACGAAGGCGGGCTGGGAGATATCCTTTACATTTACACCATGCGGGTGAACCTGGGTCGGGTAGCCAGGGATGAAAACGCGCTCTGGGCGCTGGCGCCTTATGATATCGCGGTGATTCTCGACCTGCTGGGCCGGCTGCCCGAGGATGTCAGCGCCAGGGGCGCCTGCTATATTCAGGAAAAGCTCGAGGATGTAATCTTTGTCAACCTGCGCTTCTCCGAAGGAGTAATCGCCAACATCCAGCTTAGCTGGCTCGACCCGTGTAAGAAGCGGCTTACCACGGTAGTGGGAAATAGAAAAATGGCGGTTTTCGACGACATGGAAGCGGCCGAAAAAATACGTATCTACGACAAAGGAGCCGATTACAGGAAGGATTTTCAGTCCTACGAAGAGTTCCTGACCCTGCGCAATGGAGACATCATGATTCCCAGGGTGCGCATGGTCGAGCCCCTGCTGGTCGAGTGCCAGCATTTCTGCGATTGTATCAACCACGGCAGCCGGCCCAGGACTTCCGCTGAACAGGGGTTGGATGTAGTACGGGTGCTGTGTGCCGCCCAAAAATCTATGCAAACCGGCGGCGAGCCGGTAGCTCTGCAATAATACCAAAATGAAAAAAGTCCTGGTTCTCACTTAATCAGTATGGGTTTTAAGGATGAAAATAGGAAAATCAGCCGGAAATCGAGGTCTATACCGCCCGGAATTCGAGCACGATAGCTGCGGTGTCGGTTTTGTGGCACATATCGACGGCAAGCCGGAACACGAAATTATCCGCCAGGGTATCGAGGTTCTGATGAACCTTACCCACCGGGGCGCGGTGGCGGATGATCCGGAAACGGGTGACGGGGCCGGCCTTATGATGCAAATCTGCGATCCTTTTTTCCGTCCCGTTTGCGCCGGGGTCGGGATCGATCTGCCCGAACCGGGCAAATATGCAGTGGGCGTGGTTTTTTTGCCGAGAAACAGGACCGAGCGCGAATTTTGCGTGAAGGTTCTCGAAGACGCGGTGGCCGAGGCCGGCCAGAATCTTCTGGGCTGGCGTCAGGTGCCTGTTAACCCGGAGGCCCTGGGCAGAGCTGCCCGCCTGAGCCGGCCGGTGATCAGGCAGATTATCATAGGGGATACCACCGGCGACCGGGCTGCTTTCGAGCGCAAACTGCTGCTCATTCGCAAGATCGGTGTAAAAAAAGTGCGGCGATCCGGTGCTGCCCCCACCCCGGCCTTTCACCTGCCCAGCCTCTGTTCGCGCACCATAGTCTACAAAGGGTTGATGCTGGCCCACCAGGTGCCGCTGTTCTACAAGGACTTGAACGATCCCCGGCTGGCCAGTGCGCTGGTTCTGGTGCATCAGCGCTACAGCACCAACACCTTCCCCTCCTGGGAGCTGTCCCAGCCATTCCGCTATCTGGCCCATAACGGCGAAATCAATACCCTGCGCGGCAACCTTAACTGGATGCGCGCTCGCGAGGCCACTATCTCCAGCGACCTCTACGGCGAGGATCTCGCCAGGCTGCTGCCGATCATAACTCCGGGGGGGAGCGATTCGTTGGCCCTGGACAACATGGTCGAGATACTTACCTGCTGCGGCCGCTCGCTGCCCCATGCTTTGATGATGTTGATCCCGGAAGCCTGGGGTGAGAAATACCAGATGAGTCAGGATGAGCGGGGTTTCTACGAATACCACAGCATTTTAATGGAGCCCTGGGACGGCCCGGCGGCCATAGTTTTCACCAATGGCGAGATAGTCGGCAGTTGCCTGGACCGCAACGGATTACGTCCCGCCCGCTATGTTGTCACCGAGGACGGTCTGATCGTGATGGCCAGCGAGGTCGGCGTGCTGGATTTCCCGCCGGAGAAAATCAAGAGTAAAGGCCGTGTGGGCCCGGGCCAGATGCTCCTGGTCGATACCGTACAAAAGCGAATTATCTACGACGGCGAGATAAAAGCACTCACCAGCCGGCTGCAGCCTTACCGCCGCTGGGTGGAAGAGAACAGGATAGACCTGCGCGGCCTGTTTGACTGCGCCATGCCGGTGCGCCCGGATCAAGAATCTCTGCTTCAGCGCCAGATCGCTTTCGGCTATACCGATGAGGATATCTCGGTTATCCTGCGGCCTATGGTCGAGCGGAGAAGCGAACCGGTAGGATCTATGGGCAACGACACCCCGCTGGCGGTCCTCAGCGATCGACCGAAGCAGTTCTATAACTATTTCAAGCAACTGTTCGCCCAGGTCACCAACCCGGCGATCGATCCGATTCGCGAGCAGCTGGTTATGTCGCTGATGAGTTACATAGGCATCGAGGCCAATCTGCTGGAAGAAACCCCCAAAAATGCCAGGCTGCTCAAGCTCACCCGTCCGATACTTACCAACGACGATCTGAACAAGCTGAAAAGCGATGAGGATTTGCATTTCCGAACCAAGACAATTCCTATTCTTTTCCCGGTCGCCGAAGGAGTTAAAGGCGTGAAACGTGCGTTAAAGCGCTGCTTTGCCGAGGCGGAGAAGGCCGCGCACCAGGATTACGCGCTGATTATCCTCAGCGACCGGGGAATCAGCCGCGAGAGGGCCGCTATCCCGAGTCTCCTGGCCCTTTCCGCGGTCCACCACCACTTGATAAAAACCGGCTTGCGCACCGAGATCGGTCTGGTGATCGAAACCGGCGAAGCGCGGGAGGTCATGCATTTCGCCCTGCTTCTGGGGTTCGGCTCCAGTGCCATTATTCCCTACCTGGCTTTCGAGAGCATAGCAGATCTGGCGATCACGGATAAGCTGGAACCCGGGATCAATGTGCAGCAGGCCATAGAGAACTATCTCAGGGCTATCGAAAAAGGACTTTTGAAAGTCTTTTCCAAAATGGGCATCTCCACGGTCCGCAGTTACCGGGGAGCCCAGATTTTCGAGGCGGTAGGGCTTAACCGTGACCTGATCGAGAAGTATTTTCCGGGTACTGTCTCCCGCATCGGAGGGGTGGGTCTGAATGAAATCGTCCGGGAGACCCTGGCCCGCCATCGCCTGGCTTTCCCGGAGCGCCAGGCGGGAGAGCTGCTTTTGCCGCGGGTGGGCGAGTACAGCTTTCGCATCCAGGGTGAGCACCACAGCTGGAACCCGGAGACGGTAACCACACTCCAGCAGGCCGTACGTAACCGGGACTATGAGTTGTACAAGCGTTTTGCCGGACTGGCCAACGACCACAGCCGCGAGCTGCAAAATATTCGCGGGCTGTTCAAGTTCAAGAGAAACAAGCCGGTCCCCCTCGAAGAGGTCGAGCCGGCCGAATCTATCATGAAAAGGTTTGTCTCCGGAGCGATGAGTCTGGGCTCGATCAGCAAGGAGACGCACGAAACTATTGCCGTGGCCATGAATCGGATCGGAGGAATGAGCAACAGCGGCGAGGGCGGCGAGGATGAGTCGCGGTTCCGGCCCTATCCCGACGGCGATGATCCGAGCAGCGCGATTAAGCAGGTGGCCTCCGGCCGTTTCGGGGTTACCGGCCATTACCTGGTCAACGCCAGGGACATGCAGATCAAGATCGCCCAGGGCGCGAAGCCCGGCGAAGGGGGACAACTGCCCGGGCACAAGGTGAATGAAAACATCGCCCGGGTGAGGTATTCTGTGCCGGGAGTGACCCTGATTTCTCCGCCTCCGCACCATGACATTTACTCGATCGAGGACCTGGCCCAGTTGATTTACGATCTGAAAAATGTCAATACCGAAGCCAGGGTATCGGTCAAGCTGGTTGCCGAGATCGGAGTGGGCACGGTGGCCGCCGGGGTAGCCAAGGCCCGGGCGGATGTGGTTCTTATATCAGGCACTTCAGGCGGTACCGGAGCCTCGCCGCTCAGCTCGATCAAGCACGCCGGTATCCCCTGGGAAATCGGTCTGGCCGAGACCC
>CAZSTM010000073.1:0-11505 GCA_964609635.1 uncultured Gemmatimonadales bacterium | reverse complement strand
CACCCGGGTGTACTCGGCCCAGGAGAGCCGGCGGTGGTAGTTCAGCGGCTTCATCTTCCGAGGAGGTTTGCTGCGGAATTTTTTTATCAGGATCAGGCCGCGTTCCACGATGAAACACCTTTATACTTTTGTGATATTCTCCGTTTCCCCGGATCGTCCGGCCACCGAGAAATATAACTTCCGGTACTGCTCAGCCACTCTGCCGATCTCATAGCCGCCGGAGAGGATTTTTTTTCGTGCCTCGTCTCCCAGCCTTTTTCTCAGGGCGCTGTCGCCGGCCAGGTTCTCGATCGCCCGGGCCAGCGATTTGCAGTCATCCGGCTCGACCAGGATGCCGGCCTCTGGTTCGAGCAGATAGTCGTTGACCCCCGGCAGCCTTGAGGCCACGCAGGCGAGGCCGCAGGCCATGGCTTCGAGTAGGGCGTTGGGCAGCCCCTCGCGTACCGAGGGCTGGGCAAAAATATCACAAGCGCGGAAAAAATCCTCGATACGGTCGCTGCGTTCTACCAGAACCACCGAGCCGGGAACCTCCGCCCGGGCGGCGATGTTTTTTACCTTGGCCACCACCTGTTCGTCCACTTCGAAACCTTCCGGGTCGGTTGAGCCCACCATGACCAGCCCGATCCCTTTCGAGAAGAGCGAGCTGCAGGCCCGCACCAGCAGGTCCGGTCGCTTGTCCACCGAGAAGTGCCCCACGAAAAGCACCAACACACGCTCTTGTAGCAGTCCCAGCCGGGCGCGCAAAGAACTTTTCCCGGTATCTTCGGCGGGACTGAAGCGCTCGCAGTCCACTCCATTGGGCAGGGTCACCAGCCGTTCGGCCTTAAGGTCCGAGCGCCGGAAAGAATCCTCCAGCGCCGGGCTGGGAGCCAGATAATAGTCGGCAAGCCCGAAAAATACAGACCCCAGCGTCCTTCTGCCGCGAACGCTCAAGGGATCATCCACCCCCAGGCTGGACATTTTCAGCAGCACTTTTTTTCGGGCAAGCAGCCCGTAGAGCAGGAAAAAATAGCTTTTCCGGCTGAAACCGTGGAGATGGATAATATCGGCGCCTCTCAGGACTTTGAATAAGAGGAAGCAGGCTCTGCGGAGCCAGGAGAGGAGAATTATGGGCGCACCGCCGCTGACCGGGAGGCGGTAAACTGTGATTCCGCTGACCAGGTCGCGGAAATACAGACTCGAATCCTTGCTGGTGGTAACCACGCAGAAACTCAAAGTCTTGTCCGCGGCGGCGGCAATCAGGCTTTTGCACTGAAGTCCGGCGCCGGAAACCTCCGGGAAATAGGCTCCGGTAACCATAACCACTCGAAGAGCGGATGCGCCCGGTCTTTCTGCCTGGGGCTGCGTGGGACAACTCCTGTGCGGGTAGGTCGAATCTCAAAGAATGTTGTTCTTCAGGATAATAATAGCCTGTTCGGCCGGCATTTGGCAAGAGTGATCGAACGGCGGGCGCGGCGGAAATCGGCCTTGATTTTCAAAGCCTTGATTGACAGGAGACTGTTGGTTAGGATATAATAGTTTATTGAGAAGCCGGAATGAAAAAAGTTAAGCACTTAAAAGGAAGAAGCACTCAGGCATCGAGGACAAATTTGCGTAAAATGTTCTCTTAAAGGATAGACTTCAATGACAACGACCCAGGGGAAAACACCCGAATTGACGGTGGTGATCATGGCCGGCGGGGCCGGCACTCGCTTCTGGCCGTTGAGCACCGCGGAGCGACCCAAACAGTTATTACACCTTTTCGGCGAACGGAGTCTTCTGCAGCAAAGCTACGACCGGGTGAAAGAGCTGGTGCCGGTGGATCGCATCCTGGTGCTGACCAACCAGGTTCTTATGGGACCGGTGCGCGAACAGCTCCCGGAATTGCCTGCCGCCAATGTTATCGGCGAGCCGCTGCGCCGCGACACCGCGGCGGCGGTGGCCCTGGCCGCCCTGCTCTGCCGCAAAAGGTACGGCGATCCGGTGATTGCCGTGCTCACTGCGGACCACCTGATCAAGCCGGTGGAGCTGTTCCAGAAGACACTGCTCTCGGCGGCCGCCGCCGCAGCCGCCGAGCCGGTTCTCTATACTTTCGGCATCCGGCCGACTTACGCCGCCACCTGCTACGGGTACCTGGAAAGGGGAGAAAAGATAACCCAGGACCAGGGCGTGGAGCATTACCGGCTGCTGCGTTTCAAGGAGAAACCGGACAAGGCCACCGCCCGGGAATATCTCGAAACGGGACGATACTACTGGAACAGCGGCATGTTTGTCTGGAGTGCAGGCACGATACTGGCCGAGTATGAAAGACAGCTTCCCGAATACCTTCAGCACCTGGGTCCGGTGGTGGAACAGGATTGCACCGCAGGCTGGGATGAAGCCCTGCGTGCCGGGTTCGAGCGTTTGAAAGCCACTTCGGTCGATTTCGGTATCATGGAGGACGCGGCACAAGTGCGTGCCGTGGCGGGCGACTTTTACTGGAACGATGTCGGCGGCTGGCCGGCCCTGGAGGAGTTTCTGGAGACCGACGACTCAGGCAATGCGGCACGCGGAAAGGTGGAGGCCCTGAATGCGCTCGGCAACCTGGTCTACTGCGAGGACCCTGAGGAGACAGTGGCTCTGGTGGCAGTCGAGGGCCTGGTAGTGGTCCGCACCGGCGATAAGACCCTGATCGTGCCCCGTGATAAAACCGAGCAAATCAAGGAGCTGGTTAACAGGCTCGAAAAAAAGTAATATTTAAAAACTTGCACTCTCAAGGCCGCTTGATATTCGGCTGAACCTGATCGAAGCTCGAAATCGGAGTTTATCCAGTCTTTTATAGGAGGAATTATGAGCACCGGTAAGGGTCCGGAAAGAAGAAAGCAGGAGCGTGAGGTTTACTCCACGGAGGCGGAATTATATCTGGAATCGAGTGTTTATAAGACCAGATTGGTTGACTTTTCAGGTGAAGGTGTGCGTTTAGACATGGAAAAACCGATCAAGGTACATATGCGGTTTAAAATCGGTGAGAAAAGAGTGGACCGTTATGCGCACTTTATCTGGAGCAGGAAAAAAGAAGACGGTATTATGAGCTACGGTTTTAAATATATAGATGAATAAAAGTCTCGATAATCAAGTTGCTTAATTCTAAATGGCAGTATATGCGGACCCACCTTTCCGCTGGATCCCACGATGTTCGTCCACTAAAGTAAGAGTTTTCTCACCCACGACAGCGGAATATATCCAGCTCCCCGTAGCTCCTCAAGTGTTCGAGCTGCAGTTCCTCTTCGACCAGCATCCGGTAGCGTGCACGGTCCAGCTTATCTAGATGCAGCGGCAGCGGCCCCTGTTTGATCGGGTTTTCCTCGAAATCCACCTCCAGGATCAGCTTGCCCCCGGGACGAACGTGTTCGACCAGGTTGCGCAGAACAGCCTCCGGCTCGCTGAGGTGTTCCAGCACGGAAATGCAGGTGATCGTATCATACAACCCGGGAAGCGGCTGTCCCTGTTCGGAGGCTAGAACTTCGACCTGAAGCCCCCTGCGCTGGAAACGAAAAGAGGCGAAATCCAGCAGCCTGCCCGGCAGGTCCAGGTGGCTCGCTTTCGCCCCGGCCCCGGCCAGCGCAATAGCCAGTGTCCCGCAGCCCCCTCCGTAATCCAGCACTCGTTCCCCGGCACCGACTTCCTTGAGGACATTTTCCACCAGCTCGTCGGCTCCCCCGTTATACTCGGTTTTCATCAGCTCGTAAACGTAGAAGTCGCTTTCCTGGTAGAAGCGCCTGATCTCGCTCCCGGTCTCGGGAGCGTTCCGCCTCCAGAGCGAGGTGGCCGCCAGGCCCGCCTGTTCACACTTTTCCTCCACAGTGCGGATTTCCTCGCCGGTGAATGCGCAGATTTCCTCGAGCGCCTGCTTTTTTCGCTTCCTGTAAGGCTCCACCACCTTCCGGCGTTTGAGCTCCAGCAGTTTGTCATCGGCCACAACAGCGGTGCCGTCCCGGTAAAAGATGACAAAGGCTTGCGCACCCACCTCCTCGGCTATGCGGTCCACGTTTTCATAATAAGGGTGAAGCCTGCGCTCAGTGGCGTAAGGCACCAGCACCAGGTCGAAACCGGCCCGGCGCAAAGAAGCCACATCCAGCCGTTCCAGCCGGAAAAAGCCCTTGTCGGGATATACCAGGCCGGTGCAGCCGGGCAGGTCCTCCCCCTGGTGGCAAAGTGCGTGGATATCCAGTTCTTCCCGCCAGCTGCGCAGGAGGGCCAGGGCTTCCAGAACCAGTTTTTCCGGAGCGCAGCGGATGATCAGCACTCGTCGGACATCTGTTTCGAGGCTCTCCAGCACTTCGATCAACGGTCGGGTGGCGATCTCCGGTTCCACTGTACGCATGGTATCTCCGCCGGTTCGAGGGGATTTTTTACTCTTCGCAATTGCCGACAAGATAACTTTCGCCGGTTCGACCGGCAAGGGGATGATCTGTTTACCCTCTTCCGGCCGACAAAGCTAAATAACCCGATTCAGCCAAACGGCTTGACTTTCTCCGGCCGTGTCGATAATATCACAAAATCAGACGGTCGGTCTCGCGTTCGACGATAGGAATTAAGAGAAAATCCTTTTTCTCACCGACAGAGCGGTTTATGAGTAAAGACAGATTCGAAGAGATAAAGGTAGGGGATGAGGCCGAGTTGTTCCATACCATTACGGCCGATGACCTGGATGTTTTTGCACAGCTCACAGGCGACGACAACCCCCTGCACATGGATGAAAAGTTCGCCGCCTCGACCTCGATGAAAAAAAGAGCGGTGCACGGGATGCTTACGGCGTCTTTCATCTCGACCTTAATCGGCACCAGGCTGCCCGGGAAAGGAGCGCTGTGGTACGAGCAAAGCCTGCGCTTTTTAGCCCCTGTGAGGATCGGCGAGAAAATCAGGGTCTGGGCGAAAGTCAGGCACAAGTCGCTGTCCCAGCGGGTGCTGACAATTGAAACCGTCGTTTTCAAGGAAACCGGAACAAAAGTTATCGAAGGGGAGGCGAAAGTCAAAGTGCTGAAACCACAGGTAAAAAAAAAGCCGAATAACCGGCCGGGATCCCGGGGCGTGGTGATAGTAACCGGGGCCGGGCGGGGGATCGGGGCCGCGATTGCCGAACGGCTCGCTTCGGAGGAGTTTCCGGTGATTGTAAACTACGCCCGAAGCAAGCGGGAGGCCCAGGAATTGGTAAAAAAGATCAAGGGCCGCAAACAGTCGGCGGCAAGCTTTAAGGCCGATGTCTCCGATCCTGCTGCCGTACAGGCAATGGTGGATTTTGCAGCAGAGAAATTCGGCCCCATCTACGGAGTGGTCAATAACGCCGCGCCCCCGGTCGAAAGCAAGGATTTCACCGAGTTGTCCTGGGGCGATGTACAGGCTCACCTGGATGTGCAGGTGAAAGGAGCGTTTAATCTGTGCCGGGCGGTGCTGCCTCATCTTATCGAGGCAGAAGATGGGGTGATAGTGAACATCTCGAGTATTTACGCCGATAATGTGCCGCCCGTGAAATTGCTGCCTTACAGCCTCTGCAAAGCCGCCATTGTATCGTTCTCCCGCTCTCTCGCCGCCGAGTACGGGCCTAAAGGTATCCGGGTAAACATTGTCTCCCCCGGTATGACCGATACGGAATTTATCGCCAACCTTCCCGAAAAAGCCAAGATGGTCGAAAAGATGCAGACACCGCTCAGGAAGCTGGCTTCCCCGGAGGATATCGCTTCGGTGGTGGCCTTTCTGTTCAGCGATGGAGCCGGTCATCTTAGCGGAGAAAACATTCGGGTCTGCGGCGGCAAGGTGATGAGCTAGTGCAGTTTCAAGGTAAAAATGCGAAGCAATTTACGCATAATAACGACTTAGAATGTGCGACTCTAAGACAATAGACTATAGGCTATAGGCTGTAGGCTGTAGGGGTGCAAAATACGATCTACAGAGAATTGTTTACAATACTATAGCATATATAAAGGTTTAAACCTTGGGTTAGCAAGCCTATAGCCTCCGGTATTTAAATTAAGTCTACAGTCTACAGCCCATAGACTTAAGCAGGATTTTTTACGCAATAAAAGAGAAATGCGTCATGATAGACCTTTCGTATTCCGAGATACAGGAATATTTAAACAAGCTCGACCCGGGCAAACTGCCTGAGTTGAAAATCTCGATCCTGCGCAATGTGGTGGTCGAGCCTGTCGAGCCTTACCTGCAGTACCTGGCCTGCCGGGCGGGGTTCAGCGCAAGGGTGAGTTTCGGCGAGTACGACAATATTTTTCAGGAGGCGGTAGGCGGCAACCGCGAGCTTCTGGGTCCGGAAACCGACAACGTTCTGGTTTTTATGAGACTGGACGGCCTGTCCTGGGACCTGGCGCGAAATTTCAATGCCTTGAGCGGAGCGCAGATCCAGGCCGAAATCGACAGGATAAAAGATTTCATCTCCAAAGTGCTGGCGGGTATCCGCAGCCAGAGTGAGGCGATGATACTCTGGCACGGCTTTGAGCTTCCTGCCCATCCGGCCCTGGGGATCCTGGACGGCCAGAGCCATGAGGGCCAGTCGGCGACTGTGGCCGAATTGAACGAAGCTTTGAGAGAAAGCTTGAAATCCAGCGGGAACAGCTATCTGGTCGATCTCAATCTCTGCCGCCTCAGAGTGGGCGATAAGAATTTTTACGATCCCCGTTACTGGCACATCGGACGGGCCCCCTTCTCCAGGGAGGCACTGCGCGAGATCTCGGAAGAAGATTTCAAATTCATCCGGCCGCTTAAAGGCAAAAACAAAAAGTGCCTGGTCCTGGATTGCGACAATACTCTCTGGGGAGGAATTATCGGGGAGGACGGCCTGAGCGGGATCAAGCTGGGCAAAACCTACCCGGGGTCCGCTTATTACGAGTTCCAGCAGGAGGTGCTTAATCTCTACCACCGGGGGGTCATCCTGGCCCTTTGCAGCAGGAACGACGAGCAGAATGTCCGGGAGGTTTTTCGCAAGCATCCCGACATGGTGCTCAAGGAGGAACACATCGCCGCGGCACAGATCGAGTGGCAGGACAAGGCCACGGGCCTCAGGCGGATCGCCCGGGATTTGAACATCGGTCTGGACAGCATGGTCTTTATGGATGACAGCGAGTTCGAGATCGACCTGGTGCGCGAGGTTCTGCCGGAGGTGACAGTGATCCACCTGCCCGCGGACAGAGCCGTGGAAAACCGGGACATTCTGGCTGCCTGCGGCCTTTTCGACAGCCTGAGCCTTTCCGAGGAGGACAAGAAGCGGGGCGCCATGTACAAGGCCGAGGCCCGCCGGAAAAAACTCCGCACCCAGGCCGCCGACCTGATGCACTACCTGGAGTCCCTGGAGATGGTCCTGACCGTCCGGTCCGCCGATGAATTTACCATTCCCCGGATCGCCCAGCTCACCCAGAGAACCAACCAGTTCAACCTGACCACCAGACGTTATTCCGAAGACGAGATCAAGACTCTCTCGGACAGCGACTGCGCCGAGGTGTTCTGCCTGAAGCTGAACGACAGATTCGGAGACTCGGGGATTGTAGGGGTGGGCATACTGAAATACGAATCTGAAAAAGCACTTATCGATGAGTTTCTTCTCTCCTGCCGCATACTGGGAAGAGGGGTGGAGGACGCTTTCCTGGTTCAGACCCTTAAGATTGCCGGGAACAAAGGCTGCAGCACGGTAATCGGAGAGTACCTTCCCACCGATAGAAACGACCAGGTAAAAGATTTTTACCTGAAACATGGCTTCAAAGCTTTGAAAAAGGCATCCAGCGGGCAGGCCGGAGCTTTCCGGTACGATCTTGAAGCGGGTCCAGGGCGCGAGCCGGCTTTTTTCAAGGAAATAATTCTGGAAGCAAACTAGCGACCATGAGCGATTTGAAAGACAGGGTTCTGAAAATAGTCAGCCGGGTAATGGATGTTCCCGCTGGGAGACTCGATGAAAAGTCCTCGATGGATACCGTGGGAAAATGGGATTCCCTGCGGCACATGAACCTGGTGCTGGCGTTCGAGGAAGAATTCGGTATATCTTTCACCGATGAAGAGATTGTCGAAATGCTGAGCGTGGAAATTATCATGGAAATCCTGAAGGATCGGATCTAATATCTAACCAAAGTTTTTTATTATTTTTCTTTAAATATATAACCACCAAGACACTAAGACACAAAGAGTCATGTCCAATTTTTCTTTGGATTCCTGTTGGTTGGAGCGAATAAATTATAATCTCTTGGTGACTTTGTGACTTGGTGGTAAAAAAACATAAGTATGTCTTCTCACCAGCCAACGGCGCGATCAGTGAGCTCTCCCCCGATTACATTCCGGACAGTAAGCGAAAAAGACGGCCCTGCGGTGATAGACCTTCGCCGGCGGGTGGATGACCTGCCCGTGCCCGAGAAAATCAGCACGGATTTCTGGTGGTGGGAGAACCATCAGAACCCTTTCGGCAGCTCCACCGCCGTGGTTGCGGTCTCGGAAGGCAGGTTGATTTCACACATGTCCGCCCTGCCCCGCCGGGTCATGGTCAACGCCGGCGCTCATCCGAGCTCCCATGTGGTGGAAGCCATGACCGACCGGGCGTTCAGAAGATCGATGGTTTTTATCCGCCTCGGCCACCGACTCGAACGGCTCCTGCAGGAACAGCAAAGACAACTTTTCTACTGTTTCCCCAACCGCAATTCCCGACTGATTTTCCAGCGCGGATTCAAATGGATGGATGTGGGAAGCCCGCGGGTTTGGCTCTACCCCTTGAGGCCCGGCAGGATTTTAGCTTCACGGCCCGGAGCCTTGGCCCGGGTGCTGGCCCTGCCGGCTTCTCCGGCAGGGAAACTCTACCGGGCGGCGTTCAGGTTCAGGCCCTCCGACAGGGTCGGGCAGGCAGAGGAGTTTGACAGGCGCTTCCAGGTTCTGCTCGATGAAATCCACCGGCGGCATCCCATTGTCCTGGAGCGGAGCGTGGATTACCTGAACTGGCGCTACTGCAAGGCGGTGGCGCGAAGCTATACGGTACTCTATGCGCCCGCCAACGGTTCCGAGAGCGCGGCCGGGTATCTGGTCTTCCGCCGTACCTGCCACGAGGGTGTGGAGCTGGGGGTGATTATGGACCTGCAGGTCAGCGAAAAAGCCGGGGACAAACTGGCCGGACACCTGATCGGTACGGCCCTGGCCCGAATGGATGAAAGCGGCGCTCATGCCGCTCTGACTCTGCTGATGAGCGCCGACCCGTTAAGCTCTCCTCTGGCCCGGAGCGGTTTTCTTCCCGTTCCCCGCAAGCTTAACCCGAACCCACCCGACTTCATGATCAAGCTTGCCGGAGACGAGCTGGATTCCGATCTTTTAAGCGACCCGGCCAACTGGCGTCTGAGTTTCGGCGACAACGACGTGTTTTGAATGACGGATTGACCTCTTTTCCGCAACTATAAAAATAAACACCCAGAGTAAGACGGGCACGGCATCCGCTCCGCTCGTTACGCATTTGCTTACGAGCCACACCCGGCTGTGCCCCTACACGCGGGCGACAGATCGGTCGCCCTACGACTACATATCTCAAAATAATTTCTAAAAACAACTCTAATGGAATTCTGAAGTCCGACTCCCCACTTTCTGCTCCTGAAAGAAAACTTCCCGGATCGAGGCGAAACGAAACTCACCGAGCAGCCGGCGTAATTTCGGTTCCAGGCTCCCTCTTGCCGAATAGTGAATAATCCTCTGTACCACCGAGATATTGTCGAGCTCGGGCTGTTCGAGGTCGATTTCCCAGGGGTGGAACAGGCACACGGCATTTATTCCTTCCCGGTTGAGTCTTTTTATTCCCCAGCGGATAAAAGACAGCGGATAGTGGCGCCAGTAAAATCCTCCGGCAATCCCGAGGCGCAGGCCCGGCACCTTTACAGTGGCGGGTGGAATTTCCAGCAGGCCGGTTCCGGGTATCCGGTATGGAGCGCGCGGTGCGTTCGGCACACCGTAGTAGAGCATCCTGATGGGGTAGATGCTGCTGTCATACAAGTATCCCTGAGATTCGAGAATCTCCCAGACCCATGGAGTCTTATCGCCGGCAGACCACCACGGGGCGCGGAAACCGGTAAGCGGAGCACCTCCGGCAGCCGAGGAGACTGCTTCCGCCGCCCTAGCCAGGTCTTCCCGGAAGCTCTCGCGGTCCATGTTGTAAATCAGCCCATGCCGGAAACCGTGGTTGGCGATCTCGTGTCCCGCCTCGGCGACCCGGCGGACCAGGCCGGGGTAACGTTCGGCCACGTGCCCGGAAACGAAAAAGGTGGCGGTCACCTCGAAGTCGGCAAGCAGCTGCAGGACTTTCTCCCCGGTATGCTCGATTCTTCCCGGCCGGTTATCATAGGTGGCGGGGTCTATCGAAAGAACGCCCTGGTAGTATTCCTCGAAGTCGACAGTCATCACATTGATCATTCTCAGCCGATGCCCTTCCTTAAGTTGAAACCGTAAAAATCAAGCCGGGACCCGAGTGGATTATTCGCCCGGCTGTGTTCAGCCTCTACCGTAATCGGGGATTTTGTAAGCTTTTCCTTGCTCCAGTGCCGATTTGTGAGCGTAGAAACCCGGAATGGTATAAGCTAAAGCCTCGTAAATATCGACCTCCGGCTGCCTTTTTTCCAGCACCGCCATAACGAATTCATGGGTGATAAAGGTATGCGAGCCTCCGTGGCCGGTGCCGTGGCGCAGCGGCTCGGGCAGCATCTCCCAGTAGCTGGAATGATCGTAAGGCTCCATATTTATCTTGCTTTCCACGTATTTGTTTTTGACCACGACGCCTCTTTCGCGCCTGGAGACAACCGCCGGCGTGCCGTCCGGTCGCGGCATATAATAGGACATCTCGGTTCCCAGGAATTGACTTCGCTCGGCCCCGCCCGAGGCGACCCTCCGGAAAACAGCCACGCGTGCCGCATGGCCGCCTGAGGTTTTAAACAGCCCGACTTCATTCCAGAAAGGATTGTTATAAGCATTCGGACTCTGAATCTCGGCGCCGTCGCCCCAGCCGATCGCTGTCACCTCGATTAACCGCTCACCGGTGACAGGCACGACCATGCCGATTGCATGGGTGGGATAGTGCAGGGGCGGTAATCCATGACGCCAGGTGGGGCTGCCGTCATCATTGAACCAATATGCTTCTATTCCGTCATGGTGGTATTCGGCCTCGGAAAATAATATCTCACCGAACTTTTTTTCCCTGGCCCATTTGCGGCAGGTTATTATTTCGGGACGATAATAGCTGGTTTCCGCCATCATGTAAATCGTCCCGGTTTTTTTGACAGTCTCCAGAAGCCCGGCACACTCCTGTTCATTCATTCCCGCGGCCACAGCGCTAATGACGTGCTTGCCCGCCTCCATCGCCTGCACAGCCATGGGCACATGAAGCGGCATCGGGGTAAAAACAGCCACGGCATCCACCTCTTTATCGGCCACCAACTCATGGTAATCCTTGTAGGCGGTATCACACCTGTAGATTTCTTTCAGCCTATCGATGCGGTCATCCAGCAGGTCGCAGACAGCGGTAACCTTGCTGTT